>JAQUUM010000047.1 GCA_028693885.1 Bacilli bacterium | reverse complement strand
CCAAAACCACCGAAACCTCTTGTAGTAAGATCACGGACATGCCCTTTACTAGAAGTAACAACATAGTCACTTCCTAGATATTTTTCAATAGTTTTCGATTTTGCGGGACTTTCTACAATAACTAAAAATTTTGACATTTTTTACCACCTTTTTCGCTTTACAATTATAACACTATAAAATTAACTATGCAATCTTTTTTTATTATGTTATTTTTTATAAAACCTACAGATAAGAAATAAAGTTGTGAAAATCACAACTTTACTTAGTACTTTTTATCATTAGATCGCACATTTTATTTGAAAAATCTACAGGATTTTTTAATGGTAGTCCTTCAATCAATAAAGCCTGCGAATAAAGCAAATCAACATATTTATCAAAATCAACATCGTTATCTATAAACAATTTTTCAATTGCTTTAAATAATTCATGGTCTGGATTAATTTCTAAAACCCTCGAAGCTTTTGGTTTTTCGTTAGAAGGTATAGATGCAATAACTTTTTCCATTTCAAAAGATAAACCATCTTCACTGACTAAACAAACAGGTGATGAAGTTAGCCTTTTTGATAATTTAACATCAGTAACTTCTTCTTTTAATACTTCCTTTATTTTTTCTAATAAACTTTTTTTATCTTCTTGCTTTTCTTTAAATTTTTCTTCTTCCTCTTTGCTTAAGAGTCCTAAATCACCTTGATTAATTGATTTAAATTTCTTTCCATCATACTCATTAAGTATGTTAATAGCAAACTCATCTACATCATCAGTTAAAACCAATACATCAAAGCCTTGTTTTTTAATTAAATCCATTTGCGGCATAGCAAGAACAGCATTTTTATTTTTACCTGAAGCATAATAAATAAATTCTTGTTTTTCTTTCATCTGTTCAACATATTTTTTAAGTGTTATTGGTTTTTCTTCATTAACAGTATTATATACTATTAAATCTTTTAATAAATCCTTTTTTTCACCAAAATTATCGTATACTCCAAATTTTAAATTTATTCCGAAATTTTTAAAAAATTCTAAATATTTTTCGTAATCATCCTTTAAAAAGCCTTCTAGTTTTGACAATATTTTCTTTTCTACATTTGTTGCTATTTTTTGCAAATCTCTATTCTGTTGTAAAATTTCACGACTAATATTTAATGAAAGATCAGCCGAATCCACTACTCCCTTTACAAAGCGCAAATAATCTGGGACTAGCTCTTTACATTTTTCCATTATAAATACGCCTTTTGAGTAAAGAGATAACCCTTTTTCGTATTTTTCTGAGTATAAATTTTGAGGTGGTTTATGTGGAATGAAAATTAAGGCTGTATAAGTTAAATTGCCTTCCACATTTATATAGATATTAGTCAGCGGGTCTTCATAATCATAATATTGTTGTTTATAGAACTTAGCTAATTCTTCATCAGTTAGTTCTTTTTTTGGTCTTTTCCAAATAGGAACCATACTATTTAAAACTTCAAGATCAGTTATTTTTTCATATTTCCCTTCAATTACATTTCCATCTTTATCTTTTTTTGCAATCTCTTTAGTCACTTCCATTTTAATTGGATATCTAACATAATCAGAATATTTCTTAACTAATCTTCTTAATGTATATTGCTCTAAGAAATCATCATAATTTTCTTCTTTATTATTTTTCCTTATATGTAATATAATTTTAGTTCCAGAACTAATATCTTGTGCTTCTTCAATCTCGTATGTATCTTCACCAGTAGATTTGAAATGGTATCCTTTTTCACTAAAAGGTGATTTTGTATAAACTTCTACTAAATCACTAACCATAAACGAAGAATAAAATCCTACACCAAATTGACCTATAACATCAACCTTATCCTTGTCAGCATCTTTTAATTTTTGCATAAACTCAAAAGAACCACTTTTAGCTATCGTGCCTAAACTATCATTTAATTCATCATAAGTCATTCCAATCCCATTATCACTAATTTTTAGCAATCTTTTGCTTTTATCTATTTCTAAAAAAATTTGATATTCTCTTTTTTCTAATTCTTCATTAGTAAGAGATAAAAAATGATATTTATCTATAGCATCACTTGCATTAGATATAAGTTCTCGCAAAAATATTTCACGATTAGTGTAAATAGAATTAATCATTAATTCTAAAAGTCTTTTAGACTCAGTTTTAAATTCTCTAATTTCTGCCATAATATACCTCCGTTTTTCAAATATTATATCATATATTTTTAGCACTGTCAATATATAAGTGCTAAAATTATCTAGAAAAAAAGCGTCTACATGACGCTTTGTTCTCTTCCATATTCTTCAGTAATCTCTTTGATTTTTTTAGTTAACGATTTAGATAAATCATTTTTATTAACACGGTAAAGCCAGTTGCCTTCCAAAGTCGAAGGTATATTCATTCTTGCTTTTTCATCCAAGCCTAAAAAGTCTTGCAAAGGAATTATTACAATTTTTGAGTTAGCTTGATAACAACATTTAATTATAGCTTCATGCACTTTATTTCCATTATATCCTAAAAATTGCTTTAATACTTTTTTATATTTCTTATCTAATTTATTATACCAAGCAACAATAGGTAAATTATCATGAGTCCCAGTGTATAAAACTGTATTTTTAGAAAAATTTTTAAATCTTTCAATTGTCGCATCAGCAGTCTCTGATATTTCAAACTGAAAAATTTTCATACCAGGATATCCCGTTTCCCAAAGCATATTTACTACATCATCATCAATAAAACCTAAATCTTCAGCTATTACATCCAATCTAGTAGTATTTTTTTCAATTACTCTAAATAGCTCGGCTCCAGGCCCTTTAATCCACTTTCCTTTTACGGCCGTTTTATTACCATACTTAATACTGTAATATGCACTAAAGCCTCTAAAATGATCAATTCTAACTATGTCAAACAGCTCCATAGCTTGATTCATTCTCTCAATCCACCATTTATAATTAGTTTTTTTAATATATTCCCAATCATATAAAGGGTTCCCCCAAAGTTGGCCTTTTTTAGCAAAGTCGTCTGGCGGACAACCTGCAACACTTTTTGGTAACTTTTTAGAATCAAGTTCAAATATATCAGGGTTTAACCAAACATCAACAGAGTCATAGGCGACATATATAGGAATGTCCCCTATAATTTTAACTCCATTTTCATTTGCATAGGTTTTTAAATCACTCCATTGCTTGTAAAAAAGAAACTGCACGAACATTATTCTTTCTATTTCTATTTTATTTTCTTCATATATCTTTTCAACTTTAGCTAAATTTACGAATCTATATTCATCAGGCCAATTATTCCAAGAAACATATCCATGTTTTTCTTTTAGAAAACAAAATACACCATATGAAAAAATCCATTTTCTATTTTTTGTTTTAAAATCAAAATACATTTCTTCATATATCGAAAAATTATTATAAGCGAGCTTTAAAATTTCCATTCTCGTTTCAAACAAATAACCATAAGGAACTTTTTCTGAATTGTTAAATTTTTCAATTTTTTCTAAGTCTGAATTATTTATAAGTTTTTCATTAACTAAAAAATCTAAATCAATAAAATAAGGGTTAAATGCAAATACAGAAGGTGACTGATAAGGGCTATCCCCAATTGAAGTGGGATTTATTGGTAGTATTTGCCAGTACGATTGCTCTGAGGATTTTAAAAAATCTACGAATCTATATGCTTCTTTTCCTAAAGTTCCAATACCATAAGGCGATTGTAGTGAAGAAATATGCAACAAAATGCCTGCTCTCATAATTTATTCCTTTTCTATATAATTTTTATTTAAAGTAATTTCACCTGATGAAAAGCTTTTATTTTGGCTATCTATATTAACTAAAATAGTTCCATCATCTAATATGTCTAAAACTTTTACATTTTTTAATTTGTTATCAACTTCTAACAAAACATCTTTATTTATAACTGCCGAATTAAGTCTATTGACACTCAAAAAATCAGATTGATTATTACAAAACAACATATATTCATTTCTTAGAGCATCTGATAAGCCTTCATACATTTCAGTGGAGTCATATTTTTGTTTAGTTACTTTAAATAATGATGTTGCTTTATTTTCTATTTCACTAACAAACCTTTCATCATTTAAATTAATCCCAATGCCTATAACCACATACTCTAACTTTGTTAAATACTTAGCCTCAACCAAAATACCAGCTATTTTTTTCCCATTTAATAATAAATCGTTGGGCCATTTTATTTTTACATCTTCTACATATTTTTTTAAAAACTTATATACAGCTGCACTTGCTACCAATGGTATCAATTGTATTAATATGTCTCTTTCCGGTTTAATCAGCATTGATAATAAAATACTATTGGAATTATCAAACCAATCTCTTGACAATCTACCCCTGCCCTTAGTTTGGTGTTTAGCCACTACTATATCTAAATCAAAAAGATTATTATAATTTTCTTTAATATAATCATTTGTCGATGATATTTCATCAAAATATATATATTTTCTCATATTTAACATTATACCATATTCATTGCTTTTTTTAAACAAAAAAGTTAGGATAACCTAACTTTATTCGATAACAAATAACAATTGTTTATTATTTACATTTTGGCCTTGATTTACAACGATTCTTGAGATTTTTCCAGATGTAGGAGCATATATTTCATTTTCTAATTTCATTGCTTCAAGTATCATTACTGGTTGATTTTTTTGAATCATCGTTCCTTCTTTAGCAATTATTTTCACAATAACTCCTTGCATAGGAGCTGTAACTTCTGTACCTTTCCCGCTAGTAGTAGAGGCTGCGCTTACTACTGGAGCTTCAGTTTTTCTTTCTGTAGGTGCTTCAATTTTACGATCACTCGCAGTTACACTTTCTAACTCAACCTCGTATAACTTATTATTTAATTTTACTTTATAAATTTTTGAACCATTTATATTTGAAACTACAGTTGTGTTTTGGACAGTTTTTACTTCTTGAGTTGCAACAATTTCATTAGATTCTTTTTTAAGATTGTATTTTTTTTCTAAAAACTGAACCGCTACATTTTCAAATAACGCACAAGATAATACATCTTCATCTGATTTTACTAAATCCTTATATTTTTGTTTAAGCATTTCAAATTGTGGTTTTAAATCATCTGCTGGTCTATGAGTTATAACTTTCTCGTCACCAATTATTTTCTTTCTTATATCATCTGCAACAGGAGCTGGAGCTTTACCATATAAGCCTCTAACATATTCTTTTACTTCCGAAGGTACCATTTTATATCTTTCACCAGAAATCACATTCATAACCGCTTGAGTACCAACCATTTGAGATAATGGCGTAACCAAAGGAGGATAACCTAAATCTTTTCTAACTTTTGGTATCTCTCTTAATACTTCTTCATATTTATCCATAGCTCCTTGAGCTTTTAATTGACTCATTAAGTTAGATAGCATTCCACCAGGAACTTGATATTTTAAAATCCCAGGATTAGTTGTTAAAGCCTTAGGGTTAAGCAAGCCTGACTCTAAATACTTATCTTTAGTTTTAGTAAGTATAGCCACAGCTTTCTCTAGCATTTCAATATTTAAACCTGGATTATACTTTGTATTTTCTAATGCATACTGAAAAGATTCAGTTGGTGGTTGGCTAGTACCTCCCCCAAAAGGAGAAAGAGCTGTATCAATTATATCAACACCTGCATCAATTGCTCTTCTATACATCATTTCGGCTATTCCACCAGTACAATGACTATGAATTTCAATCGGTAATTTTGTATTTGCTTTTAATTTACTAACAAGTTCATAAGCATCCTCAGGCAATAAAACACCTGCCATATCTTTAATACAAATAGAATGAGCTCCCATAGCTTCAATTTCTTTTGCTAAATTAACATAATATTGAACAGTATGAACAGGACTAGTCGTATAACTTAAAGCTATTTGGCAATGTCCCTTATATTTGATGGTAGAATCTACTGCTGCTTTTAAATTTCTAATATCATTTAATGCATCAAAAATTCTAATTATATCAATTCCGTTTTCAATTGATTTTTCAACAAATTTATCAACAACATCATCTGCATAATGTTTATATCCTAAAATATTTTGCCCTCTAAAAAGCATTTGTAATTTAGTGTTTTTACAAACCTTTTTGATTTTTCTTAATCTTTCCCACGGATCCTCATTCAAAAATCTTAAACAAGCATCAAATGTAGCACCACCCCACACCTCTAATGCATGATATCCAGCATTATCAAGATGTTCTACGATTTCTAAAATCTCATCAGTTGTCATTCTTGTGGCAATCAATGACTGATGTCCATCCCTTAGAGAAGTTTCAACTATTTTAACTTTCATATTTATTATTGCTACTTAATCGAACAATAGCTTCTCCTTTCCTTATAAAATATATTAAATATGATATTTAACGCATTCCTAAATATTCTAACACAAATATAGATTTTTATCAACTATTATATATTATTTTTCCGGCATTAAAATTTAACAAATTTTTGTATTTTTTTTATATTTTTACTTGCATTTAATTTTTAAGGATGATATAATGGTTTAAACCGAAGATAAGGAAGTAAAACTATTGATGTCCTTTTAGAGAGTTTAGCATTGGTGAAAGCTAAATAGGAAACACTTTAGTAAATGGGCCTTTGAGGGTGTGGCGAAACCATTTTTTGTTAGTAGCCTACAACGTGAGCTTACGTTACAAAGCATAAATGTGTTAGCATTTAGAAAAGTGGTTATCATTACGATAGCAAAAAAGGTGGCACCGCAGGTATGAAATACTTGTCCTTTTCAAAATACAATCATTATGATGTATTTGAAAAGGACTTTTTTTAAATGCTAAAGACAACATTCATTTTAAACAAAAGAAAGGAAGGTTTTAAAAATGAGCAATGTTGACTTTAAAAATTATTTCGAGACTTACTTTAAAAATTATCCCAACAAGGATGGTTATTTTGGGAAATACGGAGGTCAATACTTACCACCGCAATTAATCGAACCATTCAATGAAATTACAGAAGCTTATCAAACTATTTGTAAATCAGCTTCATTTATTAACGAATTACGTAGAATTAGAAAAGAATTCCAAGGAAGACCAACTCCAGTTTATCATTGTGAAAAACTATCTAGATTATTTGGCAATATGCAAATTTATCTAAAAAGAGAAGATTTAAATCATACAGGAGCCCACAAATTAAATCACTGTATGGGAGAAGGGTTACTTGCAAAATTCTTAGGGAAGAAAAAATTAATTGCTGAAACTGGAGCTGGACAACACGGAGTTGCCTTAGCTACTGCTGCTGCTTTTTATGGTTTAGAATGTGATATTTACATGGGAGAAGTTGATATTAAAAAGCAAGCACCAAATGTTGCTAGAATGAAATTGTTAGGAGCTAGAGTAATTCCTGTATCTCATGGTTTAAAAACTTTAAAAGAAGCTGTTGATGCAGCTTTTGAAGGATATTTAAAAGAATACGAAACATCTATCTACTGCATAGGATCAGTTGTAGGTCCTCATCCATTCCCAATGATGGTAAGAGATTTCCAAATGGTAGTAGGCGAAGAAGCACACGCTCAATATAAAGAAATGACAGGTGAAATGCCTGATACTGTTGTTGCATGTGTTGGTGGTGGAAGCAATGCTATGGGAATTTTCTCTGCATTTTTAAAAGAACCTGTTAAAATAGTAGGTGTAGAACCAATGGGCATCGGAGAAAAGAAAGGTGAACATGCTGCAAGCATAACTTTTGGAAAAGAAGGTATCTTACACGGATTTAACTCTCTTCTTCTTCAAAACGAAAAAGGAGAACCAGATCCAGTATATTCTATAGCAAGTGGCCTTGATTATCCTTCAGTAGGCCCAGAACACGCTTTTTTCCACGACATTAATCGTGTCGAATATACATCAGCTTCTGATGAAGAAGCTCTAGAAGCATTTTTCTTACTTTCAAAATACGAAGGTATTATCCCAGCATTAGAAAGTTCTCATGCACTTGCATATGCAATTAGAGAAGCAAGAAAACCAAACGCATCTGGATCAATATTAGTAAATCTTTCGGGTAGAGGTGATAAAGATATAGATTATGTCATCGAAAACTATGGAATTGATTTTTTAGAAAAACTAGATAAAAAAAGAAATAAAAAATAACATTAAAAAAGGCACCAGTTCTAAACTGATGTCTTTTTAATTTTATTATAAAGATATTTCTCATTTGTATAAGTAATAATATAAGGAGTTAATAAAAGTAATAAAGTTCCAAAATATTTGAAAGCAATATCTAAATAAAATACCATAATTATCTCTAATATAACACATAC
>JAQUUM010000046.1 GCA_028693885.1 Bacilli bacterium | reverse complement strand
GAGACCTACAAGTAATTTGAGTGTGAGTTATACTATTACAGTCGTAAAAGATGGAATAGCAGGAGCTAAGACTTATACAGCGACTATTCCTAGTTCAGTTTCTGCAGCAGTGACTGGAAGGGCAGATGCAGTACAAATTACTAACCCATAAAAAACTCATAGTTTTCAAAAAAATTAACATCTTTACATAATCAAAAAAAGAGCCACTTAAAAAGTAAGTGGTTCTTTTTTTATAAAAAAACAGAATAAAAGAATTTGATAAATATTACTTTGTTAAATTTTATTTAAATTTTATAAAAAAAATATAATATAAAATATATTTAATTTAATAAAGATAGTTTTTTATTTTTTTTAGTAAAAAACACTTTATAAAACTAATTTTTAGAGTGAAAAGTAGGTTTGTAAAAATTTATAATATTTGTTAATATTAGATACACCGGTGAAAAAAATGTAAAGGAGGAGATAAAATTATTAACAATGTTATTTTAGTAGGTAGAACAACAGATGATATAAAAGTTAATACTACAAGTGATGGCAAAAAAGTTGCAACAATTACACTAGCCGTAATTAGACCTTTTAAAAGTGCTGAAACTGGAGAATATGAAACTGATTTTATACCTGTTGTTTTATGGGAAGGTATTGTTGAATCTATGGCATCCTTGGTAAAAAAAGGTTCAACCATTGGTGTCAAAGGTAGATTAGTTATGAAGTATCTTGAAATAAACGATCAAAAATATAGAACTATTGAAATGATTGGTGAAAGAGTTACTTATATTAATTTAAAATCAAGTAGTCAAAATGAAGATTTGTAGATTTGTTAATCCAATGCGCAATCAAATAGAACAAATTAGTAAAAAAGGAAAAGTCTCTAAATAATACTTAGAGACTTTTTCTAATAAAAAAAGTTTATCAAAGATAAACTTAATAACATTGGAGCAGGTAACGAGAATCGAACTCGCATCTTCGCCATGGCAAGGCGGTATAATAGCCGTTATACTATACCTGCAATGTATTATAATTATAGCAAAGTATTACTAATAAATCAAGTCAAAAAGCAATATTTTCTCTTTCTAAATTTTATTATTAATATTGAATTAGATTATGATATAATTGAGGAGAGGTATAAAATGAAAATTCCAAGATATATAAAAACTATAATGAATAAAATAGAAAAAAATAAACACGAAGTTTATATAGTAGGTGGTGCGTGTAGAGATTTTTTGATGTCTAGAAAGCCATTTGATTATGATTTAACTACTTCAGCTCAACCTAACCAAATAAAAGAAATTTTTAAAAAATATAAAATTTTTAATTATGGCGAAAAGCATGGAACTATTTCAATATATTTTCAAAAAAAAGAAGTTCAAATTACTACATTTAGGTGTGAGAAAACATATTCTGACTATAGGCATCCTGATGAGGTGGAATTTGTAAAAGACTTGAAAGAAGATCTTAGCAGAAGGGATTTTACTATTAATTCAATAGCTTATAACAAAATATTCATTGATTACTTTAATGGGATAGAGGATATTAAATCAAAACTTATTAGGTGTGTAGGTGATCCTAATTTAAGGTTTAAAGAAGACGCTTTAAGGATTATGAGGGCTTTAAGATTTTCAGTTAATTTGGAGTTTGAAATAGAAGAAGAAACAAGAAAAGGGATTTTAAATAATTATTATTTATTAGAAAATATTTCAAAAGAAAGAATAAGAGATGAACTGGTAAAACTATTAAAACAAGGAAATTTTTACAAAATATTAGTTGATTATTTTCAAGTATTTTCTTCCATATTAAATTTTGTGAAAAGTAGTAGTTTGGAAGACTTGAGAGTTAATATAACTAATACTAATACTAGTAAACTACAGAAGAATGATGAAACAGTAGTTAGAGTTTCAGTATTTATAATTTTGTTTGTTAAAAATAAAAAAATCAATTTAAACCAAATTGAGGGAGATTTAAAGCAACTTTGTTTTTCAAAAAAAGATATTTTTGAGATTTTAAAAATAGTTGAAAATATTTTGCTAGATATCGATGTCAATGAAATTGGGTTAAAAAAACTTTTAAATAAACACGGATATGAGGTGCTTACAAAAATTATAGTTGCAAAACAATATCTTGTGACTACTGATGATGAAATTGCTAACTTTAAAAAAGCTTTAGTTCAAGTAAACAAAATAGAAAAAAGAAAAACTTGTTACAATTTAAAAATGTTAAACATTGATGGTGATGATATAAAAAAAATTGGATATAAAAACAAAGAAATTCAATTGCTAAAAGAAGAAATTTTAGAAAAAGTTATTAATAATGAATTGGTTAATAAAAAGCAAATTTTAATAGAATATTTAAAAAAAAGAAAAACTCCATCAGATTGATGGAGTTTTATAAAATAAAGATTAAACCAAAAATATAAAGAATTACGAATAAAAGTACTTGATGTGCAAAATAAAATATTAGGCTATGTTTTCCGATGAAAAGTAGGGGAGAAACAACAGTGGTTTTTGCATTTGGGAAAATAGAAGTTTTATTTTTATAAATAATGTTGCCAAATACAAGTCCTAGGATATAAACTCCTAAGAATGGGAAAATTGGGTAATAGTCAGCTGAGGCAACTATGTTAAAATTAAATATCATTAATATTTTTGGCAAATCTACAGTACTATTAATAGTGCCAAAATAAATCCCTAAGCATATAATTATCAAAGCAATTATAATATTAATAATTTTTGGGATCTTTAGTAACAGTGGAGTAACTAAAATTGAAAAGGCTAAAAGATGTAGTATTCCAAACCAAATTGTAATGTAAACACCTGAAATTTCGGTAAAGATAGCTGTTATAGTAGTAAGTAAAATTGCAACTATGCCAAGTTTTAAACCTCTTTTGAAATTATTTCTTGATAAATTGCCACATATCCCAGATACAAATATAAAAACGCCTGATATTAGGGCTATTCTAATCGCCATTGAAAATCCGCTATCCCTATAATTAATTGCAAAATTGCATAAATTGCTAAGTATATGTGGATTTGCATTCCACCATACAGTTGTTTGAAGGATAGATAAGTCAAAAGTGAAGTGATCGAAAACCATTAAAATAAAGGCGAAGCCTCTTAGAAAATCTAATTCCCAAATTCTTTTTTTCATAACATTAGTATATCATATTAAATATAAAAGAAACAAGAAATTAAAATATACTTTTTTCAAGTTCTTCAGTTAACATTTCTTCGTAACAAATAGTTTTTTTGAACTTAATAAATCTATTATAGATAAGTGAAATTACAAGCGAGACACAAGTCCACTTAATAATATTAAAAGATCCAAAAACTATTATTGTTGCAATAAATTTATTTTCATTAATAGGATTAAGAGCAAGTGATATTGCACCACCAAATGCTGCATCATAAATAGGTATTACAATAAAAAAATTAATCAGTATCATAAGTATAGTAGTAGAAATTGTTGCAATTGTGCAGTATAAGATAGTTAACACTGTTTTATGAGGTATTTCTGAATTGAGCCTTTTCTTGCTGTAAGAAACTAAGAAGTAAATAGGTATTAAGAATAAAGTGCTAGCTATAAAATTTATGCCTTGATCAAGCAAAAATATGACTCCTGGTTTTAGTAAGCCGTCGACTAAATTTGCAACAAAAGCAACTGCTATAGCAGTTTTAAAATCAATAAGAAGTAATGTACAAACCAACACAACTAAACAAAAATCTAATTTTAAAAAGTCAAAGCCGAGAACTGGCATGATTGGGATACCTATTAACATAGATATTACCCCTAAAGCTCCAAGAATTCCAACCAATGTTACATTTTTCGTTTTGAATCTAGAAATTTCTTTTTTATCATCATATATTATAAAAAAACTAATTAAACATGAGATGGCTAAAAGTATTCCAAACGCACGTAATACAATCAAATATTTAGAAAAATTAATCAATCCAAAAATTAAGGCTAACAATCCTAAGGATAAAACTATAGAATAGATTACAATTTTATCTCTATCAATTTTGTTTTTAAAAGAGTTTGTAATTAAAGCTACAAAACCGTATATAGAAATAATCACTCCTAAATAAGAAAGTATTTCAGGCCATTTTGTATTAGTGATAATACCTATTGCTAATAATATAATTCCTATAATAAAAGTTGTAACCAATGATATTTTTACTTTTTTAGAGCAATTACTTTGAAAAAAATTCAAAATAACAGCAATTAAAACTAAAAAAAGTCCAATACCTGCAATAATGCTAGATAAATGTTTGTCAAAAAAAGCTGTCCAATCAATACTTAAAAACATAAATTCCTCCTATTAAAAAAACCCTAGAAGTTTCTAGGGTAAAAGTATGCAAAAAAAGCATATTATCTTCTTTCATCCAGACTTTACTGTCGGTTTTGGAATTACACCAAATCTGCTCAAAAGCTCGCGGACTTTACCGCCGGTTAGGAAATTAACCTTACCCCGAAGACTACTTAATAATTATACATTTATTATTATAATTAGTCAAATACTTTTAAAATTTTCTTGATTTAAAATATAGTTTTTTTCTTTATGTTATGGTATAATAAGTTAAAGTTAACATTATTATGGAAGGAGGCATATATGAATACAAAAAATTTGATTAAGCAAGCTTTCAGTAATAAAGTTCGTTCATTGATATTTCTTGTTTTAATGGTCATTTTAACTGCTGTTCTTTCTATTTTTAGTTATTGGATAGTTAAAGTTATAATTGACAATGTTATTCCAAATAAAGACTTTGATTTATTAGTTTTTTGGATAGTAATGCTTTCTTTAACTAGTATTTTATCTTTCATTTTTAATAGTATTAATCAAAATAATAATATATCCTTAGGAAATTATGTTACACAATATTTAAGGGAAAACTTATATTCAACTGTTTTGAGAGCTGATTTACTAGAAATAGAAAAAATGACTTCGAAAGAAATAATAAAAAGAATTAATAGAGATACAAGTAAAATAGGCGATAGTTATATAACTAATGATGTGTTGAGTTTTTTTGGAGATTCTATTTTTTTAATTTTTTTACTTATTGTTTTGCTTGTTTCAAGTCCACTTATTGCATTAGTTGTTTTTTGTACTTTGCCGATTTATTATGCTTTGGTAAAAACTTTTCAAAAACTTTATAAAAAAAGCGAACCTAAAATAAAAGAGATTCTTAATGAAGGTCAATTCATAATGAATGAAACTTTAGATAAAGTAAAAACAGTAAAGTTAAGAAATTGCATAAAGTTTGAAGAAGACAATTTTAAGAATTGGAATGAAAAAAATGTTAAGATGAAAAAACAAAATAATTTGCTTTATAAGATGAATAAGCATTATATAAGTGATTTGTTTGTTGGATTAGTTTTAGCGATTAATATATCTATAGGTGTTTGGATCGTTATAGCCGATCCTGTTGGACTTAATCTAACAGTTGGTACTTTAGTTTTATGTGTATTTCTAATACCAAAAATATTCAGTTCTTTTAGGAATTTACTTGCTATAAAAATTTCGAATATTAATATAACTTCTGCTATAGAAAATTTAGATGAAATTTTTGCTTTTAAATCAGAAAGTAAATTTGAGAACATTGAATCATTAGATGAAATATATAGTGTTAAGTTTAAAGATGTATATTTTCATTATTTGAATAATGATTTTAAACTTCAAAATATCAATTTTGAAGTTCAAAAAGGTCAAAAAATTGGTATATATGGTGATTCTCAAAGTGGTAAAACTACTATATTTAATTTGCTTACAAAACTTGCTGTACCAAGGACTGGTTCAATATTAATAAACAACTGTGATATAACAAAAATAAATACTTTTTATTTAAGGGATATAATGGCTTCAATTACTGCTGAAAGTGATATATTTAGAACATCGATAATAAATAATATTGTTTATCCATATGAATTTGATGATTACAAATATAATGATGCTTTGAATAGAAGTGGGTTAAAGGATTATGTATTAAGTTTGCCTGATGGTGGAGATACTATAATTGATGAAAATTTAGATCCAATAATTAAACAAAGAATTATTTTAGCTAACGGCCTTTATAAGGATAGTAAAATTATATTGTTAGATAACGCTTGTGATCTTCCGGAAAATGAAAAAATAATCGATGAAGTTTTAAAACTAAAAAACAAAATATTTATAATTTTATCTAACAATATTGCACAATTGAATGATTGCGATAAAATAATTATATTAGAAAACGGAAAAATTTCTGAATATGGCGAAATAGAAGAATTAGAGAAAAATAAAAATTCTTTGTACAACCAACTTAACCAAAAGAGTAAAATAAAAAAGTTCAAAAGCTTTAAAATCTCTTAGAAATAAGAGATTTTTTCAAGCAAAGAGGAAGGTAATATGGAAAAAGTTAGAACAAGATTTGCACCTAGTCCGACTGGTTTTATGCATGTTGGTAATTTAAGATCTGCTTTATATGCATATTTGTTTGCAAAACAAAATGAAGGTAAATTTATTTTAAGAATTGAAGATACAGATTTGGAACGTTACGTTCCAGGTGCAGTTGAGGTAATTTATAGTACTTTGAAAACTGCTGGGATAGAGTTTGATGAAGGCCCTAATGAGGGTGGAGACTATGGCCCTTATGTTCAAAGTGAGAGAAAAGAAATTTATAATAAGTATGCTCAAATATTGATTGAAAAAAAGGCAGCATATTATTGCTTTTGTACTAAGGAAAGGCTTGATACATTGGCTGATTCTTCTGGAATAAGAAAATATGATAAACATTGTTTAAATTTGACTGAAGCAGAAATAAAGGAAAAAATAGCAAAAGGTGAAAGATATGTAATTAGGCAGAATATGCCAACCCAAGGGATTAGTGAATTTACTGATATGGTTTTTGGTCACATAAGTATTAATAACAATGAATTAGAAGATAATGTGTTGATTAAATCGGATGGGATGCCTACTTATAATTTTGCTAACGTAGTTGATGATCACTTAATGGGGATTACACATGTAATAAGAGGAAACGAATATTTAAGTAGTACACCTAAGTACAATTTGTTATATAAAGCTTTTGATTGGGAGATTCCTAAATATATTCATTTAACACCAATAATGAAAGATGAAACTAGAAAATTAAGTAAAAGATATGGTGATGCTAATTTTGATGATTTCTTACTTAAGGGATATTTACCAGAAGCGATAGTTAATTATATTTCTTTATTAGGATGGAGTCCTGAAGAAAATAGAGAGAAGTTTAGTTTAACTGAGTTAATCGAGAAATTCAGTGTGAATAGATTAAGTAAGTCAAGTAGTATATTTGATGAAAATAAGATGAAGTGGCTTAATGGAGAATATATAAAAGAAATGGATTTTGAACATTTTTTTACATTAGCTATTCCATTTTTTGAAAAATCTAGTATTAAAGACAAATATGATTATAGAAAATTTGCAGTTTTATTAAAAAACAGGATTGAAATATTTAGTGAAATTGATGAAAAAGTAAAGTTCATAAATGAATTCTCTCAGATAGACCCTATCTGGTATGAAATTCCAAAAATGAAATTAAACTCTAATATTGCAAAAGTTGTCATTAATGAGTCAATCAAAAAATTTAGTTTGATTGATGAATGGAATGAAGAAAGTTTACATAATGCAATTACAGAAATTGCTACTAAACTTGAATATAAAGCAGGTGCAGTTTATTCTGCTCTTAGAATTGCTTTGACAGCATCGGTAGTTACCCCAGGAGGTTCTGTTGAGATGGCTGATATTTTAGGCAAAGAAGAATCTATTAAAAGATTAAAAATTAGTATGTCTTGGTTATAAATTGGAGGAATTATGATTTCAAAAGCAAAATTAAATAAACTTCTAAATTTGTGTATTACTAACGGTAGCGATTTTGCTGAAATATTTTTAGAGGATACCAAGTCTAATAATTATGAGCTCGTTGGAGGTGTTATTGAAAATATTACTACTAACTATGTATATGGGATAGGAATTAGAGTAATAAAAGGTGAAATTGAATATTATGGATATACAAATGAAATTTCTTATGATAATTTAGTTAGACTGGTAGAAAAGCTAACAGCTGGTTTATCAAAAAACGAAAACACAGTTAAAATAACACTTAAAACTGAAAAAAATAAAAACGCTCATAAAGTATTAATATCGCCTGAAAGAAAACCTAATTTAGAAAAAATATCTTACATGAAAAAAGTTTATGAATCATGTAAAAACCATAGTGAAGAAATTACACAAGTTGTAATTAATCTTTTTGACAAACAACAAGATGTAATAATTGCCAATACAAATGGAAAATAT
>JAQUUM010000045.1:3348-8522 GCA_028693885.1 Bacilli bacterium | reverse complement strand
ATTAGTACTTGTCCAAGCAATCTCTCCTCCAAACACAGGATGAGTTGTTGGGAAAACAATATCTGTTACATCACTATTTATTTTGTTAGCTTCAACTTTACTCTCAGCAAACCAATTAGCAATATAATCAATAGTTGCCATATCACCCTCAATAATAGTGTCAATACTTATATTATAAGTTTTAGCACCAATTATAACTTGCACAGTAATTGTAATATCTTCTGTAACTGCAGGGCGAACATAATTACCATCATAATCAAAACCTGCCTTATTTGAATTCCAAATTACCATACCACCTAAAGTCGGATGAGTTTGAGGTAAAGCTATATCATCATTAATTAAATCAGGGATAACAGAGTCAACCCAAGCTTCTAATATTGCTTGATTTGGATCTGTTTCATCATTTACATCATCCCCTGGTTTACACGCTACAACAAACAAACTAAGAACTAAAACAAAAATAAATTTAAATTTTTTAAACATTTTCATTCACTCCATATCCCCTTATTAGGTTTATTGATAATTTCTATATATTCTTTTAAAACGGGATGAAAAAATCCTATTTTATAACACCAAAGTCCTAACTGTAATCTATTAGTTTCTTGATTGCTATATTTATAATCATTTAATATCGGATGATTATATAATGCAAACTGTTTCCTAATTTGATTGTATCTACCAGTTATTAGATTAACTTCAACTAAAGTCAAATCTTTATTATATTTATTTAGATATTTAACAACTTTAAAATCAAGAATAGATTCTTTACCTGTTTCAGATTCAATTGCTTCTTTATTAACTTTTTCTAAATTATTAATTAATCTTTTTTCCTTATCTATTACTTTTCCTAATACTAAGGCTAAATATGTCTTAGTTATTTTATCTAATCTAAAGTCTTCACTTAATCTTGATGCTGCTTTCGAAGTTTTTGCTAAAACTAAAACACCACCAACTCTTCTATCAAGCCTATGAACTAAACCTAAATAAACATTACCAGGCTTATCATACTTTTCTTTTAAATAAGCTTTTACAATAGTTAAAACATCTAAGTCTTCAGTTATATCCTTCTGACATAATATATTTTCTTCTTTTTCTATAACTATTACATGATTGTCTTCATATAAAACTTTTAATGTTTTTACTTTCTCACTTAAATTATATTTCGCCATATAATAATTCTATTTCCATTTTAGCTTTTTCTAGATCCTTTAAATTCTTAACAATAATTTTTTTAGTTTTATTTTTAAGAATTAAATGTAATTGAATTTGTTCATCAAATACAACATATAAGAAAACTCTAATTTTTCTATAACTCAAAAATCCATCAAATCCAACTTCAGTTACTTCATCCCCTAAATTTAATAAAAATTCACTTAGATTATCAAAAAGCATTTTTTGTTCATCTTTAATGTGATCAAGTTTTAATAAACTTCTATTAATAGCTTTACTTTGATAAACTTTTTCAAAAGCAAATATTCCTTTATTAAAAGAAACAGCTTTGATTAAATCTATTTCATATTGTGTTTCTTTAATAGCTAGACTATCATATTTACTATAATCCTCACCAATACAA
Source organism: Bacilli bacterium (assembly GCA_028693885.1). GTDB lineage: Bacteria > Bacillota_I > Bacilli_A > ML615J-28 > CAG-698 > JAQUUM01. The sequence goes on along the minus strand of JAQUUM010000045.1, from coordinate 6,949 downwards.
ATAAGCCTCGGTAGATATATAATTTCATCAGCTAAATCTTTACCTAAATATTCAGTAATCAAAAGCTTTATTTTTGAATAATTTTGTTTTATGTAATCTAAGAAAACCCAAGCTCTTTTTATTGTACTTGAATTTCTATTTTCTCTAAACTCGATAATTACTAAGCGATGGTCCTCATCATATCCTAAAAATTCTAAAATATCTTCTTTATCTTTTGTTAGATTGATATTTGTAGCAATTTTTATAACTCCTAAAATTTCAAATGAATTTTCAAAAACAATGTCTTGAATATTTTGTTTAGTAATGAAGTCTTTATCTAAGACTTGTTTGTTTTTACTATTGAAAATTCTAATATCACTCATAATTTACCCTCTAAAGTTTATTATAGCACTAAAATAATAATTTATAAAGTTTTTTGATTGAAATTTATTGAAAATCTATATTTTAATACTTAGTATATGATATAATCTTGACATGGAGATGATTTATATGAAAAAAACTTTTTCTATTTTACTCTTTAGTATTTTACTTTTAACTAGTTGTACTCATACTTTATATAATACACCTAAGATTTTCCCCGTAGCTAATTTTGAAAGCCTTACAATAACCTTTGGAGAAGATCAAGTGGAAATAACTAACTCAACTATCTTAACTCAAGTTTATGACAAATTCAAAAACTATGAAGCTGTAAAAGTATTTGAATCAATTGAACAAAACTATGAAAATAATGGTGAAGAAATAGCTTACATTCTATCAAAAACTCCAAAGGCAAATTATGGTTTCTATATAATAAAAGTAACTGAGATAGGACAAAGCGATAAATATTTATTCAGAAAAACCTTAAAAAACACATCCACTAATATAACTGAAACTTTATACAAAGTTATAGACTTAGATGATGTTGAATATTTTAAAGAATTGTTAGATAATTAAAAATAAAAGGAGAAATTTTCTCCTTTTATATTTTTTTTATTTTGATTTTGTTTTCTAATATTAATTTTTTAATATCTTCTACTTCGTTATTGCTTATTCTTGTTTTATTACAAATCAAAGCAGAATTTTTTGAAATATAAAAATAATAATATTTTTTCTTACTCACTACAAACAAAATTTTATCCCAAGTATAAGTTTGAGTATATTTATCAATTTCTCTTTTAATTGAGTCATTTGAAATTACTAATCTTTGAGGTGGAGTTTTTAGACTTCCTTCTTTGATAATTTTTTTAACAACCTTCTTAATAGACAAAGGCCAATAAAATCCCCAAAAAAATCCGGCTATCCAAACGAAGACTGCAAACATTTCTATTTCCCAAACAAAGAAAAACAATAAACCCAATACAAGAAATATAGATATAAAGCCAAGATAAATATACTTACTTTTTTGTCTTGTAAAAAGATGATAAGTAAAGAAATCTTTTATCTCTTGATCTGTATTATTAAAGACAGTCGTAACTATCATTATTCACTTGCTTTTGGTGTAGTTGGTTTTTTAGTTGTTGTTGTAGTTTTTTTAGCAGTTGAAGTTGTAGTTTTCTTTGCTGCAGGTTTCTTTGCAGTCGAAGTTGTTGATTTCTTTGTTGCTGGTTTTTTTGCAGTTGATGAAGTTGCTTTCTTTGCTGCAGGTTTCTTTGCAGTTGAAGTTGTTGATTTCTTTGCTGCTGGTTTTTTTGCAGTTGAAGTTGCTTTCTTTGCTGCTGGTTTTTTTGCAGTTGATGTTGAAGATTTCTTTACTGCTGGTTTTTCTACTACTACTTCTTCAGATTCTTTTATTTCAGCATCTTCAATTTCGATGTCTTTAATTTCAATATCCTTGATTTCAATATCTTTAATTTCTGTATCTTCAATTTCTGTATCTTTAATTTCTGTGTCTTCAATTACTGCAGTAGGAATTATAACTTCTTCGATTCCTTTTTCTTCTGAAGATACTTCTTCAGTTTTTTCTTCTTCTTTAGAAGCTTCTTCTACTACAACTGGTGCTACATATTGTAACTCAGTTTTTCCTTTAACGATAAAATTATCAAATCTCTTATAAGGTTTAGCAATTGATGTTTCTTTAATCAATAAATCAAGTTCTTCTTTAGAACCATCTATAATCATTTCTTCTCTTCTATCAATAATAATAGGTTGTTTGCCTGCCATTAAGAAATAATATTCAGGAATTTCACTGATTGCAGTAATATATGCCCATGGATATTTAGCTGCTGGTTCTGCATCTGTTTTTTCTGCATCAAAAATTCTTAATTCATCTTGATCTACTTCAATAACAAATTCAGCTGGTTTTCTATTAGTCATCATTCTTACTAATTGAGTGTCTAATCTTTTTTCCATATTGAAAACTTGCCATACTAAATAAACAGCAATCAATACAAATATAATAGGAAATAAATAATTAACCTCAGCTGAAGCTCCTGTTATATAAGCTAATAAGTTCCCTTGCATAAAGAAAAGAGAATAAACTAATGCTCCTAATGCAAATGCTGCCATTACTAAATACCAAATGTAAATCTTTTTGCTGTACTTAAAGTTAAATAGGTTGAAATACTTAATAGTTCTAAAATCATACTTTGTTTTTAATTTTATCATTTTTATACCTCCGAAATGAAATCATTAGTATTATATCACAATAATTTTAAAAAATAAATATTTCTTTTAACTTTTTATTTTTTTAATGATATAATACATTTTGTATAAAAGGAGTGAATATTATGAAAGTTTTTATTAGTGCTGATATCGAAGGAGTAAATGGCATTACTCATTGGAATGAAACTGAGGCTACACTGCCTCTTTACTATAATCAATTCCAACACCAAATGAATATGGAAGTTAAAGCGGCGTGCTTAGGTGCAAAAGATGCTAAAGCAGAAACTATTTTTGTAAAAGATGCACATGATACAGCTAGAAATTTACTAGCTTATGAATTACCTGATGACATCATTTTACATAGAGGCTGGAACGGTGGAATTTGTTCAATGATGGCAGGTCTTGATGAAACTTATGATGCTGTAGTATTTGTAGGCTATCATAGTCCTTCTAAAGCAAGCGGAAATGTTTTAGCTCATACAATGAATACAAAAATTTCTCACATCAAAATCAACGGAGAAATAGCCAGCGAATTTTTAATTAATGCATATTACGCAGCTTATAAAAAAGTGCCTGTCGCTTTTTTAAGTGGCGATAAAGCACTAACTGAATATGTAAAACAAGTTAATCCAAACATTGAAATAGTAGCTACAAAAGATACAGATCACGGAGCTACTTTCTCATTACATCCAAATATTACAAATAAACAAATTCAAGAAACTATAAAAAAATCTTTAACTAAAGATTTATCTAAAAATATAGTTTCACTACCTAGTTCATTTACTATCGAAGTAGAATATAGAACTCATGCTGAAGCATATAGCAAATCATTCTTTCCAAAAGCTAAGCTAATAGATTCAAACAAAATCCAATTCAAAACAAAAGATTATTATGATGCTTTAGTTTTTATGAAATTTGTATTATAAAATTAAAAAAGAGAGATTTAAAAAATCTCTCTCTTTTTTTATCACTTAATGTTATTCAGCTGGAGCTTCTTCAACTGGAGCTTCTTCAACTGGAG
>JAQUUM010000045.1:0-3248 GCA_028693885.1 Bacilli bacterium | reverse complement strand
ATATGAACCTTCAAATAATTGAGCTTGTTCTCTTAATTGTGTTCTAATTGCATCAAAATCAGGAACTGGAGGAAGTTCAGTAGAACCTTGACCGCCGCCTTCAACTAATGCTTTGTGTTGTTGAACTCTAGTTTGAAGTTGAGTTCTTAATTGTGTTTTAATCATTGCACATTCTGCTTCTTTATCTTGTGCAAATTCAGTACGAGCTGCTTCTTGTTCAGCTTGAACTTTACTTAATAATTCACGAACAGGTAATGTAGCTGCTGCTTCTAATGTTAATTCAGGATCACATTCCATTGCTCTTTTAGCAAGATGAACTTTACCTGGGCTAACGCCTAATTGACCAGCTTGAGTTTTTAATTCTGCATTGATTTCCTTATTTTTCTCAACGCCTGCTCTAATACGATTACGTGCAAAGTAACCTTCTACTTTATCACAAACATCATCAATTATAGCATCTTCTTCAACTTCACTGCCATCTTCTTCAGTTACAGTAATTAATACTGCGTTGTCATCAGCATCAACATCAATAAAACCTGTTTCAACAGCTGCATCAAGATATTCATCAATTGCATCATCAACTTCCATACCAACAAAGTCAATATCTCCAGCAACTATCTCTGCTGCTTCGTTTAATAAATCATAACTTACAATAACTTCATTCTCATCATAAATAAATTCAGCCGATGGGTTAATGTCAATACTCATATAAGTAAGTTCTGTAGAAGTTTCACTTCCACCAAACATACACCCAACCAATACAAACGCTAATACAAAAATACTTAATAAACCTAATACTTTTTTCATAAAATAAACCTCCTTGTTTACCTTTCACTATATAAACAAGGAGGAGTATCATTTTATTGGATTTATTTGAAATTTTTTATTTATAAATTTTAAACTTTTTTGTTAGTTTCTTAACATCTTCACTTACATCTTCGTTATTCCTTAAAACTCTATCAATTAAAGATGCTAACTCTTCAATTTCTTTTTCTTTAAAACCACGAGTTGTTACTGCTGGAGTACCCATTCTAATACCACTTGTATTAACTGCACTTTCTTCATCAAAAGGAACAGTATTCTTATTAGTAATGATTCCTTGTTTTTCTAATCTATCAGCTCCTTCTTTACCAGTAATCCCTAAAGATTTCTTAGTATTAAGAGTTAATAAATGATTATCAGTACCACCACTTACAATTACATAGCCTCTTTTCTTTAATTCCTCAGCAAATTTTTTAGCATTAATTACTATTTGTTTTTGGTAAGTTTTAAATTCTTCACCTAAAGCTTCACCAAAAGCTACAGCTTTAGCAGCAATTGTATGAACCAAAGGTCCGCCTTGAATTCCAGGGAAAATACCTTTGTCTATTTGTTTTGCTAAATCCGGATTATTAGTTAATATTAATCCACCACGTGGTCCTCTTAAAGTCTTATGCGTTGTAGTTGTAGCAACATCTGCATAAGGAAATGGACTTGGATGAACATTAGTAGCTACAAGCCCTGCGATATGAGCCATATCAACCATTAATAAAGCATTAACTTCATCTGCAATTTCTCTGAACTTTTTAAAATCAATTATTCTAGAATAATTACTTGCTCCAGCAACAATTAGTTTTGGTTTATTTTCTAAAGCTAAACTTCTAACTTCTTCATAATCGATCGCCTCAGTTTCTTTGTCTACCCCATATGAGAAAAACTTATAATCAACACCAGAGAAATTAACTTTATGTCCGTGAGTTAAATGTCCTCCTTGATCAAGTCTCATGCCTAATACAACATCTCCTGTTTTTAATACAGCTCTATAAACTGCCATATTAGCTTGAGACCCTGAATGAGGTTGAACATTTGCATATTCTACCTTAAATAACTTTTTTGCTCTTTCTATAGCTAATGTTTCAACTCCATCAACAAATTCACAACCACTATAATATCTTTTACCTGAATATCCTTCAGCATACTTATTAGTAAAAACTGATCCATTAGCTTCTAAAACAGCCTCAGTTACATAGTTTTCTGATGCGATTAAATTAATTTGACTTTCTTGTCTTTCAATTTCTTTGATTGTTAAATCATAGATTTCTTTGTCTTGTTTTTTTAGATTCTTTAAATTCATATATTTATCCTCTTTCTTATATATAAAAATTAAGAGTAACATCTATTATCTAGATGTTACAATTATGATTTTTGTTTAATTTACTGGGATCAGTTAAAAATGCTTTCGCTTTTTCATAATCAGCAGTTCTTATTTTTCCATAATCATATGCTAGTTTGATTAATGTACTATATTCAGTTAATGGGTAATATGGAATGTTTTTTCTTATCAGGCGGTCTGTAGTATCCCTTGTTTCATATGAAAATATTGAAACAGCACCTAAAATATCACAACTGTGTTCTCTTAAACATTCAACAACATCTAATAAAGAGCTACCAGTACAAACAACATCATCAACTACAACTACTTTAGTATTTTCTCTTAAAACACCTTCTACACGATTACGCATACCATGATCTTTTTCAGCTGATAAAACATAACCCATTGGTAAATGCATTGCTTCACTTACCATCATCGCAAAAGCAATTCCTGCGATAGCAATACCGATTATCATTTCAACATCAGGATATTTTTCTTTTATTTTTTTTACTAAACAAGCTGTAATTTTTTTTCTTACTTTTGGATAAGATAACAATAATCTATTATCAATATATATAGGCAAATTGTATTTGCAATATGATATATATGGCTTATCAAAAGCAAAAAAGACGGTTCTTGTTTCTAATAACGTTCGAGCGACATCTAGATTGTTCATCTTTCAATCTCCTTTTTACTTCTATATAACTATTATATATAAAACTAGGGTAAAAGTCAAACACACTTTATTTTTTTTCATTTTTTTTCATATTGTTTACACTATTAACTTATGTTATAATTGAAATATATAAAAATATCATTAATATTTTTAAAAAGGATGTAGCATGCAAATCAAAGGTTTCCAAAAATTGACATTATTAGATTACCCGGGAAAACTAGGAGCCACCATATTTACTGGTGGCTGTAATTTTCGCTGTGGCTTCTGCCATAATGCTTCTTTAGTCTTAAACCCTAACTCAATTCCTTCAATTGACCAAAACGAAGTCTTAGAAACTCTTAAACAAAAAAAGAAAGTTTTACAAGGCATCTGCATTACCGGAGGCGAGCCCTTACTCCAAAAAGATTTAGAAGAGTTTATTATTGCATTAAAAGAAATGGG
>JAQUUM010000044.1 GCA_028693885.1 Bacilli bacterium | reverse complement strand
CAATCTTGTAATTGATCTCTAAATCCAAAAGCACCACTAGCTTGATAGTAAGCAGTTTTTGCCATTATCCTACAACCTAATGCTTGATACATCAACCATCCATTAAGCATAATATTCATCTTTTCATTAGATGTTTTTATTTGAATAGTCGATAAAGTTTTTTTCCAAAAATCTTTTACATTCCCAAGTTCTACTAAAGCTTGATTTAAATTACCATATGTATCAACATTAGCAATAATATCTTTATTTGTATCTTCTTGTCCTAAAATATAAACAAAGGAAATAGTTTCATTTGGTTTTAATGTTTTGCTGCCCTTTAATACCAAACAAGGATTGCTTGATATTCCAGTTTTTTTCAAAAGCTTTACTTTTTCCATTCCAATAGGCGTTGCTTTTGTTTCTACATAACCCATAAATTCATTTTTATCGCAAGTATAATCAATTTCATTAGAATCACAATACAAATATGTAATAGCATCTTTATATGAATCATTATATCTATTATAAGCTCTTAATATTTTTTTACTTTCATCAACATCTGTAACAGTATATTTCAGTGCTTTTTCTCTAACATCACCTAATACTAACTCAACATAATAAGCCGTTTCTATAACTCTTGTTTCGTTCGTTTTATTTTCTAATGTAACTACTACATATTTAAAATTCTTCTCTAAAGGTGTAAACACTATTTGGTTCATTTTCAATCCATAATTATTATAATTGTATTCAGTATAACCAAAACCATGTTTTATAATATACTCGCCTTTTTTTCTAATCGGAGCAGAAGTAATTGTAAAAACCTTATTCGTCAAATCGTCTTTAATATAAACTATCTCCGGAGGAGAATCAATTATAGGATCATTAACCCAACTTGATATTTTGTTTTCTCTACTATTAGCCCTGTAAGTATATCCCATTCCTGATTCTGAACACAAACATCCAAAATTATAATTAGCAATAACATTAATCCAAGGCATTGGAGTAATTTTATTTTTATCTAAAATAATAACATACTCATCGTTTTTAACATCAAACCCTCCATAACTATTAAAGAATTTTAAATCAAATTCTTCTCTTTTAATGGCAGGATATTTACTTGGAAACTCTAACCCATATTTACTGCTAGAAGTATTTGTTTCTACAGTTTGACGATATTCTTTACTTTTATTTCCTAAAATTCTATCTTTACCAGTCCAAATAATATTCGCTACACTCATCAATAAAACAAATTCATCTTCACTTAGTTCACTACGATTAATCTCAAAAACTCCTTTAGCTTTCTTATCACTTTCAAAAGTTCTAGCATTATATAAAACATCACCAATAGCTAAAGTTAATTCTCTTTGATATCCTTCTTGCTTTAAATTAATAACCACTAAATCAACTTCAATTTGATTACGTCTCATATATTCATAAGTAACAACACTATCTTTAACTGTATCAATTTCATCAAGTTCATTAACTAATACTAAAATAATAGCATTATCCCCAGAAATACCAAATTTCCATAAATCTTTTTGAGCTAATACATTTCTTTTTAAAATATTTTCTTTAGCTCTAAAGATATCTAATGAATAAAAAATCGAAGATGTTACATCTAGAATAGCATTAGCTTTATTATAATCAAGATTTAAATAACTCATCTCTAATTTACTATCGATAACTGATTTAGTAATTTTATCATGAATATTAGCAGCCGATCTAAAGCTTTGTAGTGAAGGCCCTATTTCAGCTTTGTTTTCAGATATAATATAAATAAAAGCTATTGATTTATGTTCACCCGGGTCTAATTCAATATAGGTTTTCATAGCAATGCATGGATCAACAATTTCTCCAACTGTTTTTCCAAGCATAAAGGTATTATCCATAGCATTAGGCTTTCTTAAATCCCTACCTCTACCAATAAAGAAATTACGATCAGTATCATAATCAAATTCTGATTGTTGTGATGATTCAAAAATACATGTTGCTCCTAAATAATAAGTAGTTTCATCTTCTTCTTTTTGTCTTCTAGTAGCAATAACACATTTAAAATGTGAATCATATTCTGTCTCAACAAACAACTTAGAAAAAGCAGGATGTCCCGTAAAAGCACCGCGCTTATCTAGAATCAAATCCATATAACCAGTTATTTCTAATTTTGTTTTTACTTTACTACGATTAGTTAAAGTAACTCTTCTAATCTCACCATTTAAATCAATTAAATTAATGATTTCCATTTTTGATTCGATATCATCATCAATTCTTAAGAATTCAGCTTTTTCTAAAGCAAATCTAGCTTCATAAAAACTTGGTTCAGTTAGTGTTGGTTTATATGTAGTACTATAATATTTATCAAAAGTTAAATTCTTAATATAAATATAGTTACCATAATTATTAGCAGTCCAATCTTTTTCCCAAAAGTTAATAAAGATATTTTGGTATTTAGAAAACCCTAAACCATTAGAATCAACCATGATTTGATATTTATCATTACTCATAACATGCGTAACCGGACAATTCAAATTAGTTTTATTAATAATTCTTACCAAATTTGTAGTCTCTGAATCAACATCAGATTTTTGAGGAACTCTCGTAAAGACATTATCATTAACTACTTTACCTAATAATTTAGTTTCCTCTAAAATAAACTGATTTGCTCTAACCATAGGTTCCCTATGGAATCTTTTTCTGTGAATATCATTATGTAACAAATTATCTAAAGCCATAATAATCATACCTTGATGATGACACATAAAAGTTTTAATTACTCGAGCTTTTTTTGCAGTAATTTCTTTATAACTAATATAGTCAATAGCTTCATAAAAACCATATCGACCATAGCCGCCTTCTTTACGAATTCTTCTTAAATTCTTAATTGTTGATATAGGATCAATATGAATTGCCATAATCGAAGCATACGGAGCAATAACTAAGAATTTTGATAAGTCTGCTTTAAAGCCTAATCCTGGCACTCCAAAACCACGATATTGATAATTTAGATTATCATCAAATCGATAATATGCAGACTCTGATATTCCAAAAGGAACCTTGTTCCTTTTAGCGAATTTTTTTTGAGCATTAATAACACCATTTAAAGTCCCATCAATAGTTGTTTTTGGATAAGCATTCATAATTAAATGTGGCATAAAATATTCAAACATCGTTCCATTCCAAGACATTAGTACTGGATCCCCTTGTACTAAAGTCATCGGTCTAGATAATTTATACCAATGTTTTTGAGGAACTTCATTTTTTGCAATTGCTAAAAAACTTGTAATTCTAGCCTCAGATGCTAACAAATCATAATACGAATTATCTGCTTCTCCACTTGCAACATTATAACCAATATGAAATAAATTTTTCTTATGATTATACATTCTATTAAGTTCAGTATTTTGAATAATATTATCAATTTTACAAACCAAAGCATCAGCTTCTCTTTTTAAAATCAAAGCACGTCTATTTCTATCACCACACAACTCCATAATTGATTTTTCAAGTGGCATAAAATTATCTAAATCTATCAAATATCCTAACAATGTAACTCTTGCCCAATTACTATATTCACGATTAACCCAAGCATTTTTACTATTATCAATATCAGAAATTGCATCTTTAATAAAAATAGCAATATTTTTAATTTCCATTTTATCAAAATCTATTTTAGCAAAACCTACTTCAGTTAAAACATCCTTAATTCCATTAAGATTGTTTGCTGAAAAAACTGGCTTTTCTAAAATATCAATAATTGCTTGTTTTAAAGATATTAAAAATCCAATAAAGTTACCACTATCTACCGAAGATACATAATGTGGGTTAAGTTGTTCTAAATTACTAATATCATACCAATTATATAAATTACCATGCCATTTAGGTAATTTTTCAATTGTTTCTAATGTTTTATCAACCATATCTAAAAAATCATTTATAGATATGAATCCAAAATCTCTTGCAGATACAAAAGCCATCAACTGTAAACCAATATTAGTTGGTGAAGTCCTTAAAGCAGCTTTTGGTTTATCTAACACTTGATAATTATCAGGAACTAAATAATTCCATTTTTCAGTAAATAATTCTTCAAAATATCTCCATGTTTTTCTAGCTACATCATATAATTCTTTATTATTTTTTCCACTTAATTTTACCTTTTTATAAGAATAAGATGTTCCCATAACATAAGATACAATTGGTGCTAAAACATATAATCCACCTAAAACATATAACACAATCTGATTAATTAAATTATCAATGAAGAAAAATGCAACTGTGATTAATAACGCTCCAAAAACTATATTAACCATCATTTTCTTTAAATATTGTATTAATCTTCCTTTGATTTTTCTTTCAACTGCTTCGGCTGTTAGCCAATTCAATAATCTCTTTTTAGAAAACATTAACCGCCATAAAGTTCTAAAAATTGCATCTAAAGCAATATATGCACGATATGGCAATATAGCAATCATATAAAAAATCATAAAAATATTTTTAAAAATTGTTTGGAAAATAGTTTTCAAACAATATCTAAATCCTACACCAAAAAAACAACTCAAAAAACGTTTAGAAAATGTAGGCAAAACGGTTGCTGCAATTGTAAATAAAACAAAAGACAAATAAACCCAAATATTCCAGTTAAGCAAGATTGGAATAAACGCAAAATAAATTAAATACGAAACCGGTAATAAACTTCTAATCAAATTCATTAACATCTTCCATTTAGTTAATGAACCTAATTTATTCTTTCTAAAAATCCAAGGTATCAATTGCCAATCCCCTCTTATCCAACGATGTTCTCTACTATAAAAAGATAAAACATTAGTTGGATGAGCATCGGCTAATTGAATGTCAGCTGATAATCCATTTCTAGCAAATCCGCCTTCTAATAAATCATGACTTAAAACAGCATTTTCTGGAATCGCTCCATCTAATACTTTACTAAAAATTTCTAAATCATATATTCCTTTACCAACAAAAGTTCCTTCAGAAAATAAATCCTGATAAATATCAGAACTAGCATATGCGTAAGGCTCGACACCTACTCTTCCTGAGAATAATCTAGAAAAAGGAGTTTTTAAATATGAATCTAATTTTGTATCAATTCTTGGTTGAATGATTCCATATCCTCTTATAACTCTAGTACCTTTTTCATTCAACTCAGGATGATTTAAAATATGTGCCATAATACCAATTAGTTTATGTGCACTTCCTTTTACTAATTCAGTATCTGAATCAATAGTAATTACATATTTAACTTTACCGATTTTTTCGCTAACATCATTACCAGCAATATAACTATTTTCTTTAGAACCTAATAACAGTTTATTAAATTCTTCAATTTTACCTCTTTTTCGTTCCCACCCCATCCAAGTATTTTCTTTTTCGTTCCATTTTCTATACCTGAATAAAGAAAAAAACACTTGTCTATCTTTTCCGTAAGTTCTATTCAACTGATGTATCTTAACATTTGCATATGAACGGATATCTTCTTCACCAGGATTTTCTCTATTTTCTGAATCAGGAAAATCAGCTAACAATGCAAAAACTAAATTATTATCTTTATTAGCAATATAAGTATCTTCTAATTTGTCTATATAGACATCAACATCATCTTCATTAGCTATAATAGTTGGAATTACAACAATGCTTCTGTATTCCTCTGGAATTCCTTTTTCAAAATTCATTCTTTTAGGTTGGTTTCTAGAAATATGCTTTTCAAAGATTCCACTAATTTGATCTATAACAAAACAAAGAGTAATAATACCCAACGGAATAACAAACAAGCTTGTTAAAAGAACTTTATTAGAATTTAATGTTATAAAAGTGTAGTATGCTAAAAGAAAAGTAATTCCCAAAGAAAAAAGCGTTATAAGAGAAAAATATATTCCTACCCTTTGACTTCTTAAAAATAATTTAATTACTTTAAAAATATTAAATCTAACATTAAAACTCTTATATAAAGTCTTTATTCCTCTATCTACTAAATAATACCCTACATGAGATTCTTTACCTTCTTTTTCCTCAGTTAATTTTAAAGTTTTATAAGCAATATCAGTTTCTTCTATTCCTGATAACTGAGAAATTCTTTCGATTTTATTTCGGTAATGATTCTTTGTATCTAAAGACATTTCCTTATAAACACCACATTGTTCTTTTCCTAAAATTTCATCAACTACACAAATTTCTTCAAACAATTCTCCCCAATCTAAATCAGAAATTCTTTTCAAAGAACCAATTAAAATTGAAGCCTTAGAACCTAACTCTGATTGAATTCTAGCTTCACTTCTTATAATCGATAAACTACTCTCTTTTTCTCCAAAAACAGTTTTTGTTAGTGAATCAAGAAATTCATCATCATTAATTCCCCTTTCTCTTAAAATATAAATAACATGTGATAAGAAATCAAGATCATTTGCTTCATCTGAATATTTAATCATTTCTGCGATATTATTCATGATAACCCTTCGGTTATCATTATTTGAAATTATCTTATTCACTTTTTTTGATGCATCATTTTTAGATTTAACACCCATTAAAGTTTTATCAGAAACTTTTAAAATTAATTCTAAATAACATATTTTAATAACAATCGGTAATAACCATAATTCACCAATTGTTAGTGGAGATATTTCTTGATATTCTTCTAAAATTATTTTAAGTCTATCTTCAGAAAAATGAAACCCTATTCTTTGGACTATCTCTTTAACGACAACAAAAATTCTTGGATATGCTTTATTATCACCATATTCAATTAAAGGAATTTTTTTAAGATTTTTTTTATTAAATTGTTCCTCAATAGCTTTGATTTGAATATTAATAATATAAAAATTATCAGTAACCCATTTTACAGAAGGAATTAACTCCTCATAAGCCTCTGGTGTTTTTAATAATTCTAAATGGTTTCTCCTTAAAATTTTAGCATTTCTCTTAATTGATTTACTAATCATTCTAGGATTAAAAAAGCATCTAATCTTATTATATCTTCTAGCTATCTCTCTGATTTGAATTTTAGCTTCCTCTATAGATATATTAAGATCTTCTTCGATTTCAAAAATATCCTTTTTTTTGATAAATGAATTAGATGTTTTCAAAATGTTAATCGTAATAAAAATTAATACAACGATTATAATTGACAATACTGCAATTAACGCTATTATTTCTTTAGGCATTCTAATCATCCTTTCTAAAAAAATTATTTAAGCACAACTATGTTCTTAATGCTTAGGTTTTTACTTGTATTTATTATACCTTTTTTTACTCAATAAACCAACACTTAATTTATATCGAAACTATATAAGCAAATTTTATATAGCTAAATCAATATACATTCAAACTTATAATCAATAATAAAAACCGACATTTTAATTGATATTTCTTAATCTTATTCACCAATTGTTTCCTAAAAAATCTTAACCAATTATCTTTAAATAATCATTTTTATTTATTAAAAAAATAAAACCTATACTTTAAAAAAGTATAGGTTGTTTTAAAAATAATTATGGTGGCTCAGGGCGGAATTGAACCACCGACACAAGGATTTTCAGTCCTTCGCTCTACCAACTGAGCTACTGAGCCAGAAATGGCGGTCCCAACGGGACTTGAACCCGCGATCTCCAGTGTGACAGACTGGCATGTTAACCACTACACCATGGGACCAAATGGTTGCGGAGGAAGGATTCGAACCAACGACCTTCGGGTTATGAGCCCGACGAGCTACCAACTGCTCCACTCCGCGATGTTTTTTTATAAATTTCCGCTACTTTAATGCTACTAAAATGGCGGAGGAAGAGGGATTCGAACCCCCGCGCGCTCACACGCCTGTCGGTTTTCAAGACCGATCCCTTCAGCCGGGCTTGGGTATTCCTCCGTACATTCTAAAACTGGTGGACCCAGCAGGACTCGAACCTGCGACCGACCGGTTATGAGCCGGTAGCTCTAACCAGCTGAGCTACGGGTCCGCATTTGGTAGCGGTGGAGGGATTTGAACCCCCGACCTCACGGGTATGAACCGTACGCTCTAGCCAACTAAGCTACACCGCCAGTTACTATCTTTTTTATAAAAATGGTGGATCCTAACGGGATCGAACCGTCGACCTCCTGCGTGCAAAACAGGCGCTCTCCCAGCTGAGCTAAGGACCCATCTTTTTAACTTTTGGTGCTTAAGGTGGGAATCGAACCCACACGGTATTGCTACCACAGGATTTTAAGTCCTGCGCGTCTACCTATTCCGCCACTCAAGCGTATTAATCTATTGGTAGAGAATGGTGTCTCCGAGACGATTCGAACGTCCGACCCACTGATTAAAAGTCAGTTGCTCTACCGACTGAGCTACGGAGACAATAATGGTGCCGACTATAGGAATTGAACCCACAACCTACTGATTACAAGTCAGTTGCTCTACCAATTGAGCTAAGTCGGCACAATGGTGGAGGATGACGGGATCGAACCGCCGACCCTCTGCTTGTAAGGCAGATGCTCTCCCAGCTGAGCTAATCCTCCATTTTGCTGGTTGTCTTTGTTAAAAGACATTTACCCGTGCTCATGCCATTAAGACATTACAAGAACCAACATATATAGACATTAAAGAAAAAGAATGAATATATTTTATTAATAGAAAGGAAGTAAGGCAACGTCCTACTTTTGCGGGGTAAAAACCCAACTATCATCGGCGTTAAAGTGCTTAACTGCTGTGTTCGAAATGGGAACAGGTGTTTCCACTTTGCTATTGTCACCATA
>JAQUUM010000043.1 GCA_028693885.1 Bacilli bacterium | reverse complement strand
TACTTAATGTTGTAGCACATTATGATTTTAAAAGTATACTTTTAGCTTTTGGACTAACACTAATTGCAGGGCTTTCAACTGGTATTGGTAGTATTCTTGCGATGTTTACAAAAACAACAAGTAAGAAGTTTTTGTCAATAAGTTTGGGAATGTCAGCTGGAGTTATGATTTATGTATCTTTCGTTGAATTACTTGGGGAGTCTTTTGAGGCTTTAAAACAAGGGCTTGGAGAAAAAACAGGGCCTTGGATTGCTATTCTATCATTTTTTGGAGGAATGGGATTAATTGCTTTAATTGATAAACTTATTCCAGAATCAAAGAATCCGCACGAAGCTCAAAAAGTAGAAAATTTAGAGGACAAAGAATGTTTTACAGTTGAATGTGAAGATGAGAAAGCAAATAAAGTTAAAAAAAGAAAATTAATGAGAATGGGAATTCTGACTGCCTTAGCAATTGGAATTCATAATTTTCCTGAAGGAATTGCAACATTTATTGCTGCACTAACAAATCCTACTTTAGCAATTGGTGTAACAATTGCAATTGCATTACATAACATTCCTGAAGGGATTTCAGTTTATGTTCCGGTATATTATGCAACTGGTAGTAAGAAAAAAGCATTTTTATTATCTTTTTTATCAGGACTCGCTGAGCCAGTTGGTGCTTTGATTGGATTTTTAATTCTATTACCATTCTTATCTGTTACGCTGTTTGGAATTTTATTTGCTGCAGTTGCGGGGATTATGGTATTTATTTCATTAGATGAATTATTACCAGCTGCTAGAGAGTATGGGGAAGCTCATTTAGCAATTTATGGGTTAGTTGGCGGAATGATTATTATGGCAGTAAGTTTATTATTATTTTAGGGGGAAAAATGAAAGAGGTTTTAAAAGTTGAAAACGTGACTAAAACATTTACGCTTTCAAAGAAACAGTTAAAAATTGAAAAAACAAATGAAAAAGTCAAAGTTGCTGTAAATGGGTTGTCTTTTGATGCTTATGAAAACGAAATATTTGGTTTGTTAGGACCAAACGGAGCGGGAAAGACTACTACTTTAAGAATGATTTCTACATTGATTAAACCTGATAGTGGGGATATATATGTTAATGGTAATAGTGTTGTAAAAGATCCTTCAAAAGTAAGAAGTGATTTAGGATTTTTAACTAGCGAGTTAAAGTTAGAAGATTTCTTTACACCAAATTATTTATTTGATTTCTTTTCAAAATTGCATAATGTTGATGAAAAAACAAAGAATGAAAGAAAAGAAAGTTTATTTAAAAAGTTTGGAATTGATAAATTCGCAGAAGTTAAAATTGGTGAGCTTTCATCAGGAATGAAACAAAAAATATCTTTAGTTATTTCAATAGTTCATGATCCTAAGATCATTATATTTGATGAACCGACTAATGGCTTAGATGTTTTAACAGCAAAGACAGTTACAGATTTTTTGGTAGATTTAAAAGAAAAAGGTAAAACTATTATTCTTTCAACACATATATTCAGTTTAGTAGAAAAACTTTGTGATAGAGTTGGAATAATTATTGATGGAAAAATGGTAGCTTGTGATACCTTAGGTAAACTTACTCAAAAAGAAAATCTAGAAGATCTATTCTTCACTTTATATGAAAAGGAAGTAGGTGAAGAATAGTGAAAAATATTAAAACAATTATTTCAAAAGAATTATATCGTTTTTTTAAAGACATCCGCTTAGTAATCACAACTTTATTTATTCCTGCTTTGATGATCTATTCTTTATATAGTTTTATGGGGCCTGCTATTAGTTCTAGTTTTACACCTGATGATAGTTATGTTGGAACGGTATATGTTGCTAATTATCCTGAAAGTGTAGAAAATATTTTAGAAACAGCAGAATTAAATATTGTCTTGTTCGAAATAGAATCAAATGAAATTGATTCTAAAAAGGAGTTAGTAACTAATAATGCGGCTGAATTGATTATTGTTTTTCCAGAGAATTTTGATAATGAAGTAACAAGTTATGACCCGCTTAGTGGACTAAGCGCACCACACGTTGAGATATATTTTAATTCTTCAGAAACTGAATCAACTAATTTATATAATGTCTTTCTTTCCATTCTAGATGTTTATGAAAGCTCTATGGCTAATAGATTTGATATTAATGCAGCTGCTGCAGATTATGACCTAGCAGATGAGAAAGATGTAATTGGAATGATGTTTTCAATGTTATTGCCTTTCTTGATTATTACGTTTTTGTTTAGTGGTTGTATGGCTCTTGCTCCTGAATCAATTGCGGGGGAAAAAGAAAGAGGTACTATTGCTACTTTATTAATAACTCCTATAAAAAGAAGTGAGTTGGCAATAGGGAAAATAGTAAGTTTAAGCGTTCTAGCAACTCTCAGTGCTTTAAGTAGTTTTTTAGGTACAATGCTATCTTTACCTAAAATGATGGGGCCTGCTATGGAGGGAGCTGGAACAATGGCTTATGGAATTCTTGATTATATTGGTTTATTGCTTGTTATTACTTCAACAGTTTTAGTTCTAATAACTTTAGTATCCATAATTTCAGCTTTTGCTAAATCTGTTAAAGAAGCTACAACTTTAGTTATGCCACTGATGATTGTAGTATTTTTACTAGGAATAACTTCAATGTTTGCTGGGGCGACTACTAATACAGTTTTATATGCGATCCCAATTTATAATAGTGTACATGTTATGTCTAGTATATTTTCATTTAATTTTAATTTGACAAATTTTGTAATTACATTAGTAAGCAATGTTTTATATACTGGTTTATTAATTTTTGTACTTACTAAAATGTTCAATAATGAAAAAATCATGTTTTCAAAATAAAAAAAAGGCCTTAGGTAACTAAGGTCTTAATAAATTTGCTTTTCTTTTTCTTTGTACTCAGTAATTAGTGCAGTGCATTTTTCTTGATCTTGATTTGATAATTCTAAAACATTAACGTTTTTACAATCGCCTTTTAGGAATTCATAAATTTTATCATCCCTAAAACCTAATTCATTTGTTTGTTTTGAGTCGCATCCATAGTAAACAGTTTTAATGTTTGACCAAATAATTGCTCCTAAACACATTGGGCAAGGAAAAGCAGTGGAAAACATTACACAATTACTTAAATCGTGTGTTTTTAATTTTAGTGTAGCCTGTCTAATAGCACTAATTTCAGCATGAGCAGTAGGATCTTTGTCTTTTAAAACAGTATTAGAACTAACAGCAATAACTTTTCCTTTCTCGTTAATGATAACAGCACCAAAAGGACCACCATAATTTTTATTCATAGTCTTTCTAGCTTGTTTAATCGCCATCTCCATTAATTTTTCGTTGGTTTTTTTTGCCATTTCCTCATCCCTTTCTATAATATAAATTATAACTAGTTTAAATATTAATGTCAAATGGTTTTTAAATAAGGCTTTAAATAGATAAAAAATGTGGTATAATATAAAAAGTACATGGGAGGGAATATGAAAAAGACGTTTAAAAGTATTATGATTATTTTACTAAGTTTTATTATTTTTTTAGTTGTAGTAGTTGGAGGATATGTTGGGTATGTTAGTATTCAATATTATAGAATTGAAGATTTAAAGGATTTAAGTAGTGATATTATAGAAAATGAATTACCTGTAGCTTTAGTAAATCAAGAATATACTGCAGTAACATATAATATTGGTTTTGGTGCATATGATAGAGATTATTCATTTTTTATGGATAAAGGCACAATGCAAGATGGTACAAAAACGGTTGGTAAATATGGTAAAGCAGTATCAAAAACAAGTGCATTAACAAACACAAATGGTGCGGTTGATTTAGCTGCTGCACTTGAGGCTGATATAATGTTATTTCAAGAAGTAGATATCCAGTCAAATAGGTGTTTTGGAATTAATCAATACGAAAAATTACAAGATAGATTTGATAGTTATATATCAACTTTTGGATATAATTTCCACACAGCATATCTATTTTATCCTTTTCATGATCCTCATGGGACTACGAAAGCAGGAATTGCTACATTTTCTAATTTGAAAATTGCTAGTTCAGTTAGACACAAACTTCCTGTTGATGAATCATTTCCAAATAAGTTTTTTGATTTAGATAGATGTTTTGTTGTTAATCGTATACCAACTTCAAATGCTAAAGAATTAGTTATGATAAATGTTCATTTATCAGCATATGATGAGGGTGGATTAATAAGAGCTCAGCAATTAGAAGTTTTAAAAACAGTTTTAGAAACAGAATATGCTTTAGGGAATTATGTAATTGCAGGTGGAGATTTTAACCATGATATAGCATCAACCCTAAATTCGTTTCCAACAACTCAACTTTTACCAGAATGGATTTTTGTTTTAGAAGAGTCTCAACTTCCAAGTGGATTTAGATTTGCAAGTTCTGATTTAGCTCCAACTTGTAGAGCAACTGACATTCCGTGGGAAGAGGGGGTTAATTATACAGTAACAATCGATGGGTTTATTGTTTCTGATAATGTGAGTACGGTTTTAGTTGAAAACATTGTTAGTTTAAATGGTCAAGATGTAAATTTTATGTATAGTGATCACAACCCTGTAAAATTCATTTTCAGTTTGATAGATTAAATAAAAAAAGTCATGAATTTCATTAAATTCATGACTTTAATTTTAGTTAGCACTATATAGAATTTCTCCATAAGTTGGAAAAGGCCAATAATTTTTTGAGACAATTGTTTCTAACTCATCTATTATAATTCTAGTTTTTAAGATATTCATAAAAACACTTTCTCGGTAAAACTTAGAGGCAGTAAATACATTTTCTAAAGATTTCACTTCTAATACTGATGATTCTAATTCTTCTAAACTTTTATTTAAAGAGTAACTAAGTTTTGAAATTTTTGATAATACTCCAAACTCAAGGTCTGAGTTTAAGTCTGGATTTAATTCTTTTTTACTTGAAACAATTCCTAGTAAATCTTTTTGATAGTTTACAAGTGCAGGAATAATGCTTTTCTTAATAATTTCTATCATTGTAAGTGCTTCAATTCTTACTACTTTACAGTAATTTTCAAGGAGAATTTCGCATCTTGAATGAACTTCTTTACTTTTTAAAACACTATGTTTTTCGAAAAGAACTATATTTTTTTCTTTAATGTATTCAGGTAATGCTTCAACCGTGCAAGAAAGATTTAGTAATCCACGAGATTTGGCTTCTTTTACCCATTCATCAGTGTAGTTATTGCCGTTGAAAATAATGCGTTTATGTTTTCTAATGGTTGAGCGAATTAATTCATCTAGATCCTTTTGAAAATCGTTTGATTTTTCTAATTCGTCGTAAAGTTAAAGAGAAGACTTTGCTTAAAAAAGCATATAACTTAGATTTGATTAATGAAAGGCATCGCCATAGATACGAATTTAATAATAATTATAGAGAAATGTTTATAAAAAATGGTATAATAATAAGTGGTACATCGCCAGATGAAAAAATTGTAGAAGCGATTGAAATCCCAAACAATAAATTCTTTTTAGGAGTGCAATTTCATCCTGAATTTAAAAGCAGGCCAAATAAACCACATCCAATATTTTTAGAATTTTTAAAATCTACTTTATAGAAAGAAGGAATAATATGCGAAATTATCAAGTTGAATTAGAGAAAAGGATTGCTTTTATAAGAGATGCAATTAAAGAAGCTAATGCAAATGGTTTGATCTATGGTAATAGCGGAGGGAAAGATAGTGCTTTGGTGGGTGTTCTTTGCAAAATTGCATGTGCTAATACTTTAGGAATTATCATGCCTTGTGAATCAAAACAAAACTATGGTCAAGATACAATAGATGCTTTAGAAATTGCTAAACAATTTGATATTGAAACTAAAGTTGTTGATTTGTCTCAAACTAAAAAACTTTTAGTTGAAAATATCAATAAAAGTATTAAGATAGAAGGCAAAAGTTTAAACAATATTGCTCCTAGGTTGAGGATGACAACTCTTTATACAATAGCTGCTTGCGATAATAGACTGGTTGTTGGGACTGGAAATAAAAGTGAAATTTTCATGGGATATTTTACAAAGTGGGGAGATGGAGCTTTTGATATAAATCCTATTGGGGATTTAACAGTTTCAGAAATATATGAGTTCCTTGAATATTTGAATGCTCCTAAAAGTATTATAGAGAAAGCTCCTTCAGCTGGACTTTTCGAAGGTCAAACTGATGAAATTGAAATGGGAGTTAGCTATAAAGCTATCGAAGATTATATAAATGGAAAAACGGTTTCTTTAAAGGAAAAAGAAATTATTGAGAGGAATCACAAAAATACAGAACACAAAAGAACGAGTTCTAAAATATATTCAAGTGATAAAGAATAGGGTTTTAAAAAAACTCTATTTTTCTTTTTAAATCATTTTTAAATTGGTATAATATAAAAGAAGTATATAGGGGGTATAGGATGAATATTATAGAAATAAAAAATTTGAAAAAATACTATGGAACAGCCAGAGGAATTGAAGATGTGTCTTTTGAAGTTAGAGAAAAAGAAATCTTTGGGTTTGTTGGTCCTAATGGAGCTGGTAAAACTACACTTTTAAGAATCCTAGTAGGATTAATTAACAAGACTTCAGGCTTTGCTTCAATTTTAGGATTTGATGCTCCTGGTGAATATTTAAAGATTAATGAAGTTGTCGGATATTTGCCGAGTGAAGCTAATTACTATAAAGAGTTAAAAGTGTTCGAACAATTAAAAATATTTGCTAAAATTAGAAATGCAAACGAGGAAAAAATCGTTGAACTTGCGGAGAAGTTAGACTTAGATATAAATAAGAAAATTTCTGATTTGTCTTTTGGAAATAAAAAGAAAGTTGGAATTGTCGCTGCTTTATTACACAGTCCTAAAGTAATCATATTAGATGAGCCAACAAGCGGATTAGATCCTTTGGTGCAACAAAAATTCTTTGATATTTTAGAAGAAGAAAGACAAAGAGGAGCTACCATACTATTATCAAGCCATATATTATCAGAGGTTCAAAAGGTTTGTGATAGAGTTGCCTTAATTAAAGAAGGTAAAATTCTTTTTGTTGATGAACTAGAGAATATAAAAAAACAAGCTCATAAAAAAATTGTCGTTCAACCACATGATTTAAAACTTAAATATAATGAATTAAAGTATCTAAAAAAAGAAAATAATAAAGCAATTTATAAATACGATGGTGATATTAATGATTTGCTAAAATATCTTAGCAATATAAAATTTGAAGATCTTACAATTAATAATGTTGATTTAGAAGAAATATTCATCGGTTACTATAAAAAAGAAGGTGAAGAATAATGATTGAAACAAATATTTTTAAATTAGAAATCAGAAGGAATTTGAAAGCAAATTTAATATGGTCTATTTCAATTGGGCTATCAATGATTTTAGTAGTTGTTTTATACCCGTTAGTTAAAGATATGTACCAAATGCTACCAGCTGAATTAGAGCCATTCTTAGAGAGCTTTGGAGGTTTGCCAGATAATGTAACAGAATATTTTGCAACCGAAGGAGCAATGATGTATCAAATTTTCGGAGCAATCTTTGCTGGGTTGCTTGGATTTAATGCTATTGCAAGAGATGAAAAAGAAAAAACTGTTGAAGGTGTTTATACTTTACCAATTTCAAGAACAAAGTTTTTTGTTTCAAAAGTATTAGCAATTACTTTGAATATTACAATCTTTTCAGTTTTAGTAACAATATTGACTTTAGTTGGTTTTATATTTGTTAATGATGGTTTTATGTTTTTAGAGTTTATGATTTTTACATTTTTTAATACTTTAATGCTAATATTTATAGGTTATTTAGGATTGATATTAGCATCATTAACAAAAGTCAATACTAGTCAGTTAATAGCAATAATTATTCCAATACCTCTCTATATAATATTTATGATTTCTACTCTAACAGATTCAGAGATTTTAAAAGCTTTAAAACATATTACACCTTTTACATTTTGTAATCCAGCTGAAATAATTAAAGCTGATATGAATATTGAATATATTAGTTTATTAATCTATCTTTTTATAGTAGTAGTCGGTTTATTAATTGCTAATATAAGATTTAAGAAAAGAGAATTTATTGTTTAATGAGAATTTTTTATGCTGTTAATTTTAAAGAAGAAATAAAAGAATTGATTTATCAAGAAATTTTGAAAGTTAATGATAATAATTTGGCATCTTTTACAAGAAAGGAAAATATTCACTTAACGATATATTTTGCAGGAGAAATTGATAAAATGAAATTAGATTATTATATTGAAGTTCTTAGCAATATTAAATTTAATAAATTTGAGATTGAGGTAGAAGGATTTGATTTTTTTGAAAAAAAGGATGGAAAAATTTGGTTTTTAAAAGTAAAAGAAAACTTGATTTTGGGCGATATATATAAGCAAATAACTAAAAAGTTATCTCTTAGTCAAACTAATTATATCCCGCATATTACTTTAGCAAGAAGGCTTAAGAATAACCAGTTTATATTAAAAAGCAATCTATCATCTTTGAAAATTGAGGTTGATTCTATATCACTTATGGAATCTAGGTTTGTTAACAATAAAATAGCTTATATCGAAATTGCTAGTAAACACTAGTTAATCTTAAAATAATCATAAACAAAAGCATTTTTGTAAGTGCTTTCTTGAAGAAAGAGTGTTGCTGTGTTATAATAAA
Organism: Bacilli bacterium; assembly: GCA_028693885.1. Lineage (GTDB taxonomy): Bacteria > Bacillota_I > Bacilli_A > ML615J-28 > CAG-698 > JAQUUM01. The sequence continues at coordinate 112 of JAQUUM010000043.1, read as the reverse complement.
ATAGGGATATCTTGAATAAAAGGAGTGTGCATTTTTGCACAAATTGCGACATGAAAAAAATATTTTTATTATTAATGCTTATATTTACTTTATCAGGATGTATTGCTGAAAC
>JAQUUM010000042.1 GCA_028693885.1 Bacilli bacterium | reverse complement strand
CAAGACAACATATTATCCAAATTATTGAAGATAATCAAGAAATATTGAGAAATGTTTTTTGTGAAATTAAAGATGATATATTTTTATGGAAATATGATTTGCAAATAAAGAATTATTTGCATTTAGAGGGTGGTTCTTTAACTATTGGAAATTTTAAAAAAATATTACTAGAAGATCCAAATGGAGCTATAGTTTTTGTAAAAGAAGGTTTTCAAAATCAATTAGAGAATTATGTAAGAGAACAATTTGCTGGTGAATTGAAATCTAGGTTTTGGAGAATAGATGAAGGATTCATTGTTTTTGAAATATATTCACCAACTACTAATAAGGGAGAAGGAATAAAAAAAGTTGCTGAGTTTTATGGTATTAATCATGATGATATAATAGCTATAGGCGATGGACATAACGATATTGAAATGTTAAATATAGCCAAAGTGAAGGTGGCTATGGATGGTTCTCATCCAGAATTAAGAGCTGTATCAAATTACCAAACTGCAACTGTGAAAAAAAATGGAGTATATAGATTTCTAAAAAAATATTTTTAATAATCAAATTAAAAACTGTTTCTCAATTGAGAAACAGTTTTTATATTATTTAATAATATCTAAGAAAAATTCATCTTTTACTTCTATGATTATATCCATTACATAGAAGACCATCTCGGATCTTTCCATAATCACTATTTCTAGTGGATCTGAGTAAGATTCTCCAAGATTATTATAAACCCTTATTTTATAGTAAGCTTCATAATTTTTAGGAAGCACAACATCCATAAAGCATAAATAAGAAATTTTTCCGATTGTTGTAGTAATATTTTGCCAAGAAGTCTGATTACTAGAGTAAAATACTTCGTATGAAACTTCTCCACCTAATACATTGGTTTTTTCATTCCAAAATATTCTAACTGTTTTATCGAAACCTTCAGCGCCATTATAATAAACATTTTCTATATCCCCTAAAGAAGATATTGTGGTATCAATTATTGCTTGGTTTGTATTAGTTGAGTTGTTTGAACCTAAGGAGTTTGTATGAGAGACAGGCACAACAGTATAATTATATTTAGGCCCATGTGTTATATTGTCAAAGAATTTTACTTCTGACTCTAATTCAGTATTTCCGACTACTCCGACTACTACATTATCACCAGGGACTCCAAGTGTTTCTTCGTTTCTATATATAACATACTTAGCAGCATTTGACATCTTGTTCCATTTTAATACGTATCCACCATCAACTGTATAAATACCTAAGTTAGAAATTGGAGTATTTATCACAACTGGTGAAAAAGATTTTAATGAAGGTTGGATAGCAGGCTTTGTAAGAGCAGTCATCATTGCTTCACCTTGTTGTTGCATAATGGCAATAGCTTTTTCTTCATATATGTTTCTTAAGTTTTGAAAACTAAAGATTGAAAATCCACTTACATTATCAAGTGTTGACATAATTTTAAACTGATTAACAACTTCTTCAGGGTTTGTTGCCCATGAAAAACCAGCACTAGGAAGTCTATTATAATAAAGTCCAATTCCTGAATAAAGGTTTACATCTTTATTTTCAACAACTTTATTCCACCAAGATATAATATCAGCATAAGGAGCTTTATCATGTTCAATTGACCAATAAGTTTGTGGAAGGATGTAATCTATCCACTCTTCTTCAATCCATTTTTTTGTATCAGCATATAAGTATGATTCATAATGTTCTTGTGAAACAGTATAAGTACCAACACCTGAATAGTTGCCATTAATATCATAAGTACCACTTAGTGAAGCTGCATAACTATTAACATTTCTATAGACTCCAGTTGGAGAGATTCCTAATTGTACAAATTTGTTATTAGTTGAGTTGTAATTATTTAAGGCATTATATAAATTTTGAATAAATATATTAATTTGTTCTCTACGCCAGTTAGATATAGTTAATCCTCCAGGATTATTAGCCGCGAAAGTAGCAGAGTCATCTACAGCAGATGTATAAAAGTAATCATCAAAATGAATTGCATCAACATCATAGTTTTCTACTATTTCCATGCAAGTGTTTACTAAAAAAGTTCTAACATTTGGAAGCCCAGGATTTAAAATAATAGTAGTGTCGCCTGCTAGCATATTAGCAACGTTGCTTGCGGGATTGTTAGGATAATCTTGATATAAAGTTGCTATTTGTTCTAAAGTAGCACCAGCTGCTCTAACTCTATATGGATTCAGCCATGCATGGAATTCAATTCCATTTCTATGACATTCTTCAATTATCCAAGGAAGTGGATCCCAACCTGGGTCTACATTAAACCCTTTTAGATAGCTAGTCCAAGGATTTAACTCTGATTCATAAAAAGCATCATTTAAAGCTCTTACATGATAAATCATAACATTTAAATTAAAATATTTCATTATTTGTATAACTTTTGAAATTTCAGCTTTGTATTGAAGTGTGCTTTGAAATTTTGCAATATCATTAACATGGGGTGTAACCCAAACTGCTCTAAATTGTGCATCTTCTTCAACATAAGTATCAGGTACTTTGACTTCAATAGAAGAGCCTCTATAAACAACATTACCAGTAGGGGTTCCCCCACCAGCATCATAAGTTTTTGGAATTGACACCAAAGTTAAAGCATTGCTGCTAGGAAAAGTAACAACTAACATAATCAGCAGTGCGATAGAAAAAATCATTGTTTTCTTTAAAAAAATCATTGTAAAAAATCTCCTTGTATTAAAATTTTTGTCATCAATAATAATTATAGCATAAAAAGACCATAAATAAAAGCAAAAATTACAAGCGATTTCAAAAAATTTTTTTATCCAAAAAATTAGAAGAAATCTAAAATAAAAAGTTTTAACTAATGTAAAAATATGATATAATAAGTAAATGAAGTTATATTAATTTGTTAGTAATGGAGATAATATGGTAATCACTATTTTTGATGTAATAAAAGAGTTTATTATAAACTTATTATCTAGTTCTCAGTGGAAGAATGTTTTGATTTTGTTGTCCGGGATAATCACTGGATTTGTGTTATCAGGTGCGATTTATGCATTGATAGTTGTTGCAAGCATCAAAAAAGATAAAAAAGAAACGAAGGCAAAAAGAGAAAAAGAAAAAACTCAAGAAAATTGTGAAGAAGAAAAAGTAAGAAAATTAGTAGTTTTTGCTAAGAATGAATTTAAAGAAGATTGTTCAACTCTAGATATAAAAGAAAAATTCGTTGAGGTTAAATATATAGCTGTTAGATTAATTGAAGACATTGCAAAAGTTTATCATCCGAAATCTAACCATCCTCTTTATGAATTATCAGTCGATGAAGTAATACAATTAAATAAATACATTACGGAAAGAGTTAATGAAATATTTGATAGAACGGCATTAAGGTTTTTAAGAAAGCAAAAGATTTCTAGTGTATTAAATTTTTTTGATACAAAAAAGAAAATTGAAGAAAGTAAAGCTAATAAGATGCTTACTAAATTTAAAATTACTGATACAATTAATTTTTCAAGGAAAGTAATTAATGTTTTTAATCCAGCTTTTTGGACAAGAAAATTGATTAATGGTGTAACAATACCTAAAGTTACTAATAAAATAGCTTTGACAGTTATTGACATAGTAGCTGAAGAAACAAATAAAATTTATAGTAAGAGTGTTTTTGGTGTCGAAAATAAAATTGATACTGCTATTTTGGAAAATGTAGATGAAATAGATGAAATAATTCAAGAAAATAGTCAATAAAAAGAGGTATAAATATGTCACAAATCAAAGAAATCCCAAGACTACCTATAGATGATGAGACGGATGAAGAAATTCAATCTCAACAAGTTGAGCCTGTAGAAAAAAGATTTACAAGGACTCGTTTTGTTAGTTCAGTTTCTGGAACTAAAAATAAGGATGTAATTCCAATTTTAGGAGTTAAAAGAGCAGTAAGTTCTTATGATACTTTAAGATCGCCTAATTTTAGGTCAGAGGTCGATGAAGAAAATATAAGAAAATATGGGACTAAATATCCAGAGTTTTTGCCGGCTGAGAAAAAAAGAAATTCTGAAAGTGATGAAGTTATGGCAACAATGGAATCAGTAGAGCAAAGAAAATCTGCTATATATAGACCTCTAAATTCACCAGTAGTTGAAGAAACAGAAGAACCAGCTGTATATGAAATGCCAAAAGAAGAACCAACTGAAATTTTCTATAAGAAAAGAGAGTCTGATTTTAAAACAGTTGAAATTGATGAAGATACTTTAGTTTATGAAAATGAAAAAACAGCTTATGATATTACTAGAGACAACGATGAAAATGAGGATAATCAAGTTGTTATGACCTCTATGGATGATATTGAGTTAAGTTATGAGGAAGAATCAGTAAATACAATTGATGAACTTCCTGAATATGAGTTTAAAGCTCCTGAAAAACCTGTAAAAACTCATAAAAGTTTTAAAAAACTTAAATATAGTAAACCACCACTTAATTTAGTGAGTTTTAAAGGCTTTGCTAAAGAAAAAGACTTGTCTGATGCCAGAAGAAGAAGAGAAATAATTGAAAAAACATTGAGCGATTTTAGTGTTCCCGGTCATGTTAGTGATGTAACAAAAGGACCTAGATTTACTTTGTTTGAAGTAAAGTTAGAACCAGGTATTAGAGTGGAAAAGGTTAAAACTTTAGAATTGAGCCTTCAAGCAAATTTAGAAACTAATTCTATAAGAATATTAGCTCCGATTCCTGGGAAACCAACAGTTGGTATTGAAGTATCAAATGAAAATCCTGAGTTAGTATTGTTTGGAGATTTGCTTAAAAATCCTGAATTTTTAAAAGATGATAACCCACTTAATGTTATTTTAGGGTTAGATGTTACAGGTAGTCCTGTTTATTTAAATATAGAAAAAATGCCTCATGGCTTAATTGCAGGAACTACTGGTAGTGGTAAGAGTGTTTGCATAAATTCAATAATTACTAGTATTTTATATAAAGCCGATCCTAATGAAGTAAAACTTTTATTGGTAGATCCTAAGCTAACTTTAGTTTTATTTGATGAAATACCGCATTTGATTGCACCAGTTATAACTGATGTTAAGTATGCTGCTGGTATTTTAAAATGGATAGTAGATGAGATGGAAAATAGATTTGCTTTATTTAGAAATCATCGCTTGACTGATATTACGCAATTTAATAAATATGCTGATGATAATGGAACTGTAGAAAAAATACCTAAATTAGTAATTATTATGGATGAGTTTGGTGATTTATTAATTAATGATAGTGGAACTATTGAACATTATATTCAGCGAATTACTCAAAAGGCAAGATCTGCAGGAATTCATTTGATAGTTTCAACTCAAAGACCTTCAGCTGATATAATTAAAGGTTCTATTAAAGCGAACTTGCAAACAAGAATAGCTTTTAAAGTGGCAACAGGTGTTGATTCAAGAGTAGTGTTAGACAAAGAAGGTGCTGAAAGCTTGCTTGGCAATGGAGACATGCTTTATAATAATGGGACTAGGGAAATTCGTGTTCAAGGTGCTTTTTTAAGCGCGCAAGATATTCAGTCTGTTTGTGATTATGCAAGAGAAAAGGCTCATCCAGATTATTTGTTAACAGAGGAAGAATTAAAGCAAGAGTATGAGCAGGAAACTGTTGAAGAGTTGGGAATTAAAGATGAATTATTTTCTAAAATTGCAAAATTTGTCGTAAATAATAATATGGCTTCAATTAATACAATTCAAAAAACATTTAGTATAGGCTTTAATCGTGCTCAAAGTATTATGAACGCTTTGGAAAATTTGCATATTGTATCTGAAAATCTAGGTAGTAAACCAAGAAAAGTTTTAATTAAAATTGATGAGTTAGAGGATATATTAAATAATATTTAATAGTGGTGAGAAAATGGAAGAACAAATTAAGCCAAAAAGAAAAAAAATAACATTTAATCGGATATATTTAAGAGTTTTTCTAATTGGCTTTTTTACTTTTTTAATAGCTTTGTTAATTTACTTTAAACCATATGAATATAACTCTATTAAAGTAGAGTTTGTTTATATAACTTCACTTATATCAATTATGTTTGTTATTATATATCCTTTATTAAGAGGAATTAATAAAAATGAATCATCGATTATTTATAGAATTTATTTTGAAATAAGTGATTATTTATTTTTGATATTAGGTGCTGTGGCTATCTTAGAAATTGTTTTTATATTTATTATTTTTCCTACTAAAGTTAACGGTAGCTCAATGGATCCAACACTTAATGGTAGTCCTAATAATAGAGATTGCATATTAGTTCAAAGAATCGCGAATATAGATAGGTTTGACATTATAGTTTTAGAGGTGGATTCAAATATTAATAATATATCTTCATCAAGCGTTATTGATAAAGAGATGTTGATTAAAAGATTGATTGGAATGCCTGGTGAGGAAGTTGCATATATTGATGGAGAGTTATATATTGATGGAGACTTAGTAGAAGAAGATTTTGAAAAGTTAAATAGTAGTTTAGAAAATTTTACACTTACAGATTATAGTTTTATAACCCCGCTGTTAGTTTCTGGTAAAATTCCTGATGATTATTATTTTGTTTTAGGGGATAATCGTAGTAATAGTGTTGACAGTAGATCGATTGGATTAATTCATAAGTCACAGATAGTAGGTCTTGCTAGGTTTAGGTGTAATGATATTTTTAACATTGAAGATTTAAGGAAATAAAAATGATTAATTGGTATCCTGGTCATATGGCCAAAACAAAAAAACAATTGCAAGAAAATATAAAATTGGTAGATTTAGTGATTGAACTTTTAGATGCAAGGATTCCTATATCTTCACAAAATCCTTTAATCGATGAATTAACTAAAAATAAGCCAAGATTAGTGCTTTTGACGAAATCATCAATGGCAGATCCTAGATACAACAGTCAAATTGAAAAACATTTTTTAAATAAACAATCAACAAAAGTATTGTTTATTGATTCTATTCAAAGCATTAATATAAATAAAATTTATAGTTTTGCTCAAGAAATTTTAAAAGAGAAGTTTGAAAAAGAAAAACTAAAAGGTATGAAAACAAGGAATGCCAGGGCTATGATTGTTGGAATACCAAATGTTGGTAAATCAACTTTAATTAATAAATTATCTCAAAAAAAAGTAACTAATGTAGGGGATAAACCTGGTGTTACTAAGAGCTTACAATGGATTAGAATTGCTAAAGATTTTGATTTGCTTGACACTCCTGGAATTCTTTGGCCTAAGTTAGATGATCAAGAAGCTGCTAAGAAGCTAGTTTTGACTGGAGCTATAAAAGACGAAATAATTAGATTGGAAGAATCGATTTTCTATTTTATCGATTTTATGAAAGCTAATTATGCAGGGTTGTTAAATAAAAAATATGAAGTTGATGAAAAAACTACTAATTTAGAAATCATTGAAGAAATTGCTAAAAAAAGAGGTTTTTTTACAAATAAAGATTTTGATTATGAAAAAACTTATATTGCAATACTTAATGATTTTAGAAATTTAAGAATAGGGAGAATTTCATTAGATATTAATTATGAATGATATATATGTTTATGAAAAAGATATATGGGAACAAGGGTTTTTAGTTTTAGGGACTGATGAAGTAGGTAGAGGCCCGATGGCTGGGCCACTTGTAGCAGCTAGTGTTGTATTACCTAATAATTGTTTTATTGAAGGTATAAATGATTCAAAAAAACTTAGTCCCAAAAAAAGAGATAAATTATTTGAAGTTATTTCAAATTTAGCTTTGGATATTCAAATTGCATTTATTGATGAAAAAACCATTGATAAAATCAATGTATATCAGGCTAGTAAAAAAGCAATGCTTGATTGCATTAGTAAAAGCAAGATATCTTTTAATTATGTTTTAAGTGATGCGATGCCTTTAGAAGGAAATTTTACAAATATACCATTAATAAAAGGTGATCAAAAAAGTGCTTCGATTGCAGCCGCCAGTATCATAGCTAAAGTCACAAGAGACCGATATATGATAGAACTAGATGCTTTGTATCCGCAGTATGCTTTTAAAAAACATAAAGGTTATGTTACAAAAGAACATTTACGTAATTTAGAAGAATTTGGGCCGTGTTGTATACACCGCTTAAGTTATAGTCCTGTAGCTAATATAAGAAAAAAATATAAAAGCACTTTAAAATAGTGCTTTTATATTTTTGTTTTTTGAATTGTAATTATAAGGATTATTTGGTAAAATAGTAATAGATTGTTTATAGGTGAAAATGTGAAAAAAATTCTTGAAATATTTAAAGGCATGATGATAGGCATCGCTAATGTAATACCAGGATTGAGTGGTGGTAGTATTGCGGTGGCTTTTAATATATATGATAAGTTCATTTATGGTTTTTCAGGGTTTTTAAAAACTCCAATAAAAACTATAAAAGATTTATGGGCAATTATCTTAGGTATGGGAATAGGGGTTGCTTTAAGTGTTGTAGGAGTTATTTATTTTCTCGAAAATTTTCCAGTTCCAACAACTATGTTGTTTGTTGGGATGATATTTGGATCATTACCTCTTATTAAAAAGAAGATTGATATTGAAAGTAAAGGAAAGTATGATATTGTTGCTTTTGTTTCAATGAGCATATTATTAATTGTAATTTTAGTTTTACATGTTTTCTTTGGTGAAAATATGGCTAATATTAGTGCTTTAAATTTTGGGCTAGTTATTATTATTTTGCTTTTAGGTATTGCTTCGGCTGCAACTATGATAATTCCTGGAATAAGTGGATCTATGCTATTAATGGTTTTAGGCTATTATTATTATGTTACTTCATTATC
>JAQUUM010000041.1 GCA_028693885.1 Bacilli bacterium | reverse complement strand
TTAAGAAAAAATGATTTCAATATTTTTAAAGATAACATAAATATTTTGATTGATGAATATAATAAGTTATATTAATAATAATTGTAAACGTATATATTGGGTTTAATAAAATTATATAAAATATTGCTTTTTAAGTTATAATATAATATAATATTTTATATGCCGCTGTGTTGAAACTGGTAGACAAACTTGACTCAAAATCAAGCGCTTTACGGCGTGCTGGTTCGAATCCGGCCAGCGGCACCATATAATAAATTAATACATTTATCTTAATGATAAATGTATTTTTTAAATAAAATAGATAATAAATATTAAAATTTGCATCTTAACATTAAAAATTTGCATCTTAGAGGTGCAAACATTTCTTTTTATTTTCTCATGTGTTAATATTAACTTGTAATTAAACATTACAAATAAATAAAAGGAGAAATAAAAATGAAAAAAATTATTAGAATTATGGTTTTAGCTTTATTATTAGTATTTGTTGTCGTGCTTTCAGGATGCACTAGTGCTTCTGAAATTCAAAGATTTGAAGAAAGTTTGACTAGTACAGTTACTCTTTCAAATAAAATGGATCATGTAGATATTGAAGAAATAGAAGCAATAGCTTTATTTGTTGAAGAAAATCAAAACAGTTTTATTAGATTAAGTACAACTGAGTTATCACAGTATGAAGAAGATGCGAACAAGATTATGGAAATACTAGAAATGAGAAATACAATTAAAGAAATGCAATTAATTGTAAATGCAAACAAAGAAGAATTAAAAGGTCAAGTTGTAGTTTTGAGAAGTTTTGTTAGACAATCAATTGAGTTTACAAGTGATGAGAGATTAATTATTACCGCTAGTATAGCAGAAGCTTTAGAACTTAGAGATCAAATTAAGGCTACAATTGGTGAAGTTTATGAAAAAATAAAAACTCTCAATGGTAGTTATTCCTTAGAGAACATTGATTTAATATACTCAATTTACAATAACGCTCTAAATAATATGGATACAAGAGTTAATAGTAGTGCTAGACTTATTGAATTAGCTAATGGTATAATAGACTTAGTCGAACAAAAATTGGAGTAAAGATGAAGATAAAAGTTAACGAAAGTAAACAATTTGAAGAAATAGAAGTAGAGATTAACTGCTTAATAAAAGATAAAAAAGTTGTAGAGATAATAAATACTCTACAACTTCTTGATAAGTCTATTGTTGTTAAGAAAGATAATGAGAATTATATTTTAACACCAAAAGAAATATATTATTTTGATTGTGTCGATGAAAAAATATTTTGTTACACTAAGAGCGATACTTACGAAACTTCTTATAGGTTGTATGAAATTGAAAACTTTTTTGGTGATGATATATTCATGAGAATTAGTAAAAATATGATTTTAAATATTTATAAAATTAAAGGGTTTAAATCTCAAATAAATGGAAGATTAGAAGCATTGCTATTGAATGGAGAGAGAGTAGAGGTTTCAAGAAAATATGTTAAAGAATTGAAATATAGGTTAGGAGGCAACAAAAATGAATAGTTATTTTAAAAGATTAACCTATATTTATTTAGTTTTATCAATAATTTTTATAATAATTTCTTTTATAATTTTTAAAAGAACTAGTACTCAGTTATCATATTTAAGATTATCTATTGGGGCCCTATTAATCTCGGCTATTCTTGATTTTTCGGTTGTAATATTTAAAACAAAAAAATTACCTCCTATTATTAATATTTTGCTAGGTTTTATTAGTTTAATTCCGGCTATTTATGTTTTTAAGGAAGTCTTTGGTGCTCTAATGTTCAAGGTATCAATTGCTATATATATTTTTGCTTTTGTGTGTGCGGTAATTTATAGTATAGCGGTTATTATTATTTCTTATAGAGTAAGAAAAGATGAACAATTTTTAAACAAACTTCTAAAAGAGAAGAAAAATACTGAAAACGAATAAAAAAACAAAACTGAGAGTGTTATTCTCAGTTTTGTTATTTTTACAATTTGATTAATTAGACCGCTGTAACATTAGTAGCTCTAAGTTTTTTTGCGTTTTTTGGATCTGTTTCAACTTCAAAAGTAACTTTTTGGCCTTCAACAAGTGCTTTGTATCCATCTCCAACTATAGCAGTATAATGTACGAATACATCTTCTCCACCATTGTCATTAGAGATAAAGCCAAATCCTTTTTCCTTATTGAACCATTTTACTGTTCCTGTGCTCATTAGGACCTCCTGCTTTATATTATATTCCATAATGTATAAAAAAACTCGCAATATGTAACTCATTAAACGAAAATGACTTACAATAACTTGCGAGATCACTTACAACATTCAGAATACAATAATAGTATAACACTAATTTTAAACTATGTCAATCTATTTAATGTATATTTCTTGTTTTTTTGTAAATAAAATAGTATAATTATAGATGTATGTTATAATAGTTAATGAAAAAATATAATTATAAGGAGGAAAGAAAAATGTCCGTATTGAAAGTAGATGGAAAAAACTTCGAAAGTGAAGTTTTAAAATTTGATGGAACTGTGTTGGTTGATTTTTATGCTGACTGGTGTGGACCATGCAAAATGGTTGCTCCAATTTTAGAAAAGATCTCTAATGAAGTTTCTAGTAATGTAAAAATTGCTAAAGTCAATGTAGATTTAAGTCCTGATTTAGCTGGAAAGTTTTCAGTTATGAGTATACCAACACTAATAATATTTAAGAAGGGTAAGGTTTTTACAACAAGAATCGGTTTTACTTCTGAAAAAGCTATTCTTGATTTGATTAAATAATATATTAAGGAGGAAAGAAAGATGAATGAACAAAAACAAGTAAGTATGCCTTTGATTGGTGATCCTGCACCGAGTTTTACTGCAGTTACAACTCAAGGTACTATCAATTTCCCAGATGATTATAAGGGGCATTGGGTAATTTTATTTTCCCATCCTGCAGATTTCACTCCAGTTTGTACAACTGAGTTTATGACTTTTGCAAGTATGGCTGATGATTTTGAAAAACTAAATACTAAATTAATTGGTTTATCTGTAGATTCTTTGTATGCACATATTGCGTGGCTTAGAAAGATTCAAGACTTAGAGTGGAAAGGTATGAAAAATATAGAAGTTAAGTTTCCGTTGATTGAAGATATTAAAATGGATGTATCCCCAAAATACGGAATGGTTCAACCTAGTCAATCAACTACTCAGGCTGTAAGAGCAGTTTTTGTGATTGACCCAGATTCAAAGATTAGAACTATTTTATATTATCCGCTTTCTACAGGAAGAAATTTTGATGAAATTAAAAGAATTATTTTAGCTTTGCAAAAGGCAGATAAAGACAAAGTCGCAACACCTGCTGATTGGAGACCAGGCGAAGATGTGATAGTACCGACTGCTGGTTCATGTGGTACTGCAAAAGAAAGAATGGAAAAAAAGAGTGATGATGTATATTGCTTAGATTGGTTTATGTGTTTTAAGAGAGAAAAGAAGTAGGAGGATAAAATATGTGTAAAGAACAAAAATTCTATTATTGTGCAATTTGTGGTAAAATTATTGGTATGATTAAAGATCCTGGGACACCAACTATTTGTTGTGGAGAAGAAATGACAGAAATAGTAGCTAATACAGTTGATGCAGCTTATGAAAAACATATACCTGTTGTAACTGTTAAAGGTAATGAAGTCCATGTTGAAATTGGTAGTGTTGCACATCCGATGGTTAAAGAACATTATATTGAATGGGTATATGTTCAAACTGAAAAAGGTGGTCAAAGAAAGTGTTTTAATGTAGGCGATGAGCCAAAAATGGATTTTTCGATTACAAATGATAAAGTTATAGCAGTTTTTGCATATTGTAATATACATGGATTGTGGAAAACTGAAGTTAAATAATTATATAAAAACGACTCCTTAATTGAAGTCGTTTTTATTTTACAAAAATTTTACAATTTAAAAAGTAAAATTATACATTTTAATAGTATAATTTCTTTGATTTAAAGGAGAATGATATGTTTGATTCAATAGTGTTTTTGTTGGGTGGATTGGGTGCTTTTTTAATTGGTTTTAAAGTTTTATCAGAAAATACTGAAAAATTAGCTACGAAAAAGTTAAGACAACTATTTAATAAAACTTCTAAAAGTAAATTAGTTGGTGTGGGCGTTGGTATGACAACTACTGCAATTGTACAGAGTTCTTCCGCTACAACTGTAATGGTAGTTGGGTTTGTAAATGCCAATATTATGTCATTATTTCAAGCGACTACAATAATCATGGGAGCGAATATAGGTACTACTATTACCGCTCAAATTGTTGCTTTAGAAGCTTTTGATTTTGTTAAATTTGCTGTTATCTTGGCATTTATTGGAATCTTTATGAATATGATTTCTAAAAAAGATAAAACTAAAACTTTAGGATTAGTTTTTGGAGGATTAGGATTAATTTTTTTAGGGCTGAAGACTATGTCAAGTGCGATGAGCGTTTTTAGAGAAAGCGAAGTTTTTATAAATGCGTTATCTGTAGTGACTAATCCTATAGTGTTATTGTTAATAGGGACTGGATTTACTGCTTTGGTTCAAAGCTCATCAGCTGTAACAACGATTCTAATAACGATGGCGAGTGCTGGTATTGTTATTGGAGGCGGTGGGAATTCTATCTTATATGTTGTTTTAGGTACAAATATTGGTACTTGTATTACTGCGATAATCTCTTCTTTAGGTGCAACCACAAACGCTAAAAGAGCTAGTATGATACACTTGATGTTTAATGTTTTTGGATCTATTTTGTTCTTTTTACCTTTGCTATTGTGGAAAGGATTTATGGATAATACTTTTAATTCTTGGTTTGGACAACCTGGAACACAAATTGCAATGTTTCATACATTCTTTAATGTTACCTGTGTTTTAATTTTTCTTCCTTTTACAAGTTTTTTTGTAAAACTTTCGAAATTAATTGTGAGGGATAAAAAAATTCCGGAAGATATTAAAATTACTTATATGGATTCAAGAATTCTAAATACTCCTACAGTAGCAATTGCACAATTAACAAAAGAAGTAGTTAGAATGGGTGATACTTCGATTAAAGCTTTAGAAATGGCTTTAGAAATGTTCTACCAAAAAAATAGTGACAATGAAAAGACAGTTAGAGAAATAATCGACGAAGCAAACATTATGAATAGACAAATCACAGACTATCTAGTGAAAGTTTCTACAAACAATCTTTCTTATAATGATGAAATTACTCTTTCTAAATTATATCATGTGATTGCAGATATCTTACGTATAAATGAAGTCGCTGATAATGTTATTAAGTACACAAATGCTGTAATTAGTCAGGATTTAGATTTTTCTGATTCAGTAATGGAATCAATTAGTGAGATGTATTGTCAAGTTAAAGAATTATATCTAGAATCAACGGCTATTTTTATGACTCAAAATTTTGATAGGCTTCAAAAAGTTGATAAAATGGAAGACAAAATTGATAAGATGCGAAAAGAATTAATTGATAGCCATATAAAAAGATTGAATGATGGGAAATGTAATGCAAGAAGTAGTGGAGTTTTTATTAATTTAGTGAGTAATCTTGAAAGAGTTGCAGACCATCTAACTTATGTAGCTTATTCGATAAAAGAAGAAACAAAATAGATGGCTTTATTTATATAATTAAATATGTTATAATATGCTTGTTCAAGGAGATAATATGAGTACACAAGTATATTTATTAGAAGATGATAAAAGTATATGTGATTTAGTAAAATGTGCATTAGAAATGGCAAACATTTCTATTGCATGTTTTTATAGTACAAAAGATTTTTTAATAGCTTTTGAAAACGAAAACCCTAAAGTTGCTTTGTTAGATATAATGCTTCCTGATGGAAATGGATTAGATGTATTAAAGAAAATAAAAAAAGTTAACCCTAGTGTTTATTGTATAATGCTTAGTGCACTTTCTCAAGAAATAGATAAGGTAAAAGGACTTAATGCAGGAGCTGATGATTATATTTCTAAACCATTTGGAGTTTTAGAGCTGGCTGCTAGGGTTAATGTAGCTTTAAGACAAACAAATACTAAAATTTTGAGTGCTGGAGATATTGTTATATATGAGGATAGCATGACTGTGTTTATAAAGGATAAAAAGATTGATTTGAACAATAAAGAGTTTCAGTTGTTAAAATATTTTATTACAAACGAAGGGAAAGTATTGTCCAGAGAACAAATTCTGACTGCAGTTTGGGGATATAATGAAGGCGAAACTAGAACTGTAGACAATCATATAGCAAGACTAAGAAAAATTGGAATTGATTATTTTGAAACTGTTTTTAGCGTAGGTTATAAGTTTAATATAAAATAGGTGAAAGATATGAGAAAAAATATATTATTTTTATTAATGGGAACATCTTTAATAGTTACTATTGCTCTTAGTTTGATTTTTTCTCATAAAAACTATAATAGCGATATAGAAATTATTGAACATAATTTAGCGATATATATAAATTTGTATGATTCTTCTATTAGTTTAGATAACCAAGGAGCTTTAGAATTATCTAATAGCTTAGATGGGGTTGAAGTGACTTTTTTAGATTTGAGTGGCTTTGTAATTGGTAGCAGTAATCCAGACATTTCTGGCGATTTAAGTCAATTTGAAGAGATAAGTGAAGCGCTTAACTTTGGTGTGGGTAATTCTGTAAGGGCTTCACTTACAGATAGGATTAAGAAGGTATTTTATTGTGAAACTAAAGATACTGTTTTAATAAGATTTGCTTTCCCTCTGGTTTCACCTCTAGCTTATTTCATTAATTATATACCTTCAATACTTTGGTTTTTAATTTTTTTGTTAATTGTTAATTTCTTTGTTAGTTATATATTAGTAGATACTAATCTAAGAATAGTGCAAAAATATATAATTGATTCTTTTAGAAATAGTGACAAAAATGTTGAGCCTAAATATTTCGAAATGACTAATATAGCAAATGTTATGAATAACTATAAAAAAAGAATTGAAGAAAAATTTAAGGATTTTGAGGAAAATTTAAAGATAACTGCAATTGTTTTAGATAGCATGGAAAATGGAATTCTTATATTTAAATCTTTTAGTGATGTTATTTATATAAATAAAACTGCTTCAAAACTGCTTAAACATTACGAAAAAGATGTTTACATTATGTATTTACTTGATGATGATGAAATAAATAGAGCAATTATTAAAAAAGAAAACAATGTTTTCTATAGAGTCATTGAAGATAACGAATATGCCTTTTCTTTTTCTTTTTCAAAAGAGTTTTCAATATTATTAATTACAGATGTAACTTTAATAAGGAAAGCAGAAAAGTCAAAAAATGAGTTTATTTCAAATGTAACACATGAAATGAACACCCCTTTAACAAGTATAAGAGGGTTTGCTGAATTAATATTAACTGGTCAACTCCCAAAAACAAATATTAATAGTGCAGCGCAAACTATATTGACCCAAAGTGATAGACTAAAAAATCTGATTGCTAGTATCATTAATTATAGTGCTATTGATAATGATGAGTTACCTAGTTATGATATAAATATTTCAGAAATTGCTAAAAAAACAATTTCATCAATGGAACCACTTATAAAGGAAAAAAATATCGATTTGAATGTAAACATAGAAGAAGATGTTTTTATTGAAAGTAGACAAGAGAGGATAGTAGAAATTTTTAGTAACTTGATTTCTAATGCTATTAGATATAATAAACAAGGTGGTAAATTGTATATTGAAATAAGTAAAAAGGAAGTTCCTAAAATAGTTGTAGAGGATACAGGAATTGGTATTTCAAAAGAAAATATGGATAGAATTTTTGATAGATTCTATACTGTTGATAAATCTCACAATGGTGTGGAAGGTGGTTTTGGTTTAGGACTTGCGATTGTAAAAAAATTAGCTCAAAAAGCAGGTTGGAAAATAAATTTAAAAAGTGAAGTTAATAAAGGTACTAAATTTGAAATACTTTTTTATAAAAACAAATGTAACTTAAAATAAAATTTATAAATTTTTTTAAAACAAAACAGTAAATCTGTTTTGTTTTTGTTTAATTTCTAGAAAAGTTGTGATATAATTACAAAGGTTAAAAGTGGGGAAGTTATGAGAAAAAAAATATTTGAAGATTATCCTATTCCAAAAGCAATTTTAACATTAGCTATACCTACTATATTAGGTATGCTTATTACTGTTGTCTATAATTTAGTAGATGCCTTTTTTATTGGTCAAACTGGTGATACTTTCCAAGTTGCTGCAGTTTCACTTGTTATGCCATTTTTTTATACTATGATGGCAGTTGGAGGCATTTTTGGTATTGGTGGGGGGACTTATATTTCAAGACTCTTAGGTAAAAAACAAGTTGATCAAGCAAAAAATGTTTCTGTGTTTTGTTTTTATACATGTATTTTGTTTAGTATTATTTTAACAATTATATTATTTGGCTTTAGAGAACCTATTTTGAAGCTTTTAGGTACTAGTTTAGATACACACGGATTTGCTAGAGAGTATTATCTTGTATTAGTTTATGGAGCAGTAAGTATAGTTATGCAATACTGTTTAGGACATATATTAAGAGCAGAAGGGGCCACTGCTAATGTAATGATTGGGTTATTAATAGGGGCTGTTGTTAATATTATACTTGACCCTATATTAATTTTAAATTTATCATTAGGAATAAAAGGGGCAGCTATTGCAACTGTAATTGGAAATGTATGCAGTGTAATTTATTGTATTATATATTTATTAAAGGGGAAGACAGTTTTATCTATAGATTTGAAGAGGTTTTTTATCAAGAAAGACACAGTTTTATCAATAATAAAAATTGGGATTCCTGCTTCATTAAA
>JAQUUM010000040.1 GCA_028693885.1 Bacilli bacterium | reverse complement strand
TTCCAACATATTCATCTGGAACAACTGCTTCAACTTTCATAATAGGCTCAAGTAAAATAGGATTACATTTTTCTTTAGTTGCTTTGAATGCCATCGAAGCAGCAACTTCAAAAGCAATTTGACTTGAATCAACTTCATGATAGCTTCCATCAAATACGGTAGCCTTAATATCTAAAGTAGGATATCCAGCTAAATTACCGTTAGGTAACGAATTTTCTAGGCCTTTTCTTATAGCTGGTATAAATTCTTTTGGTATTACACCACCAACTATAGCACTAACAAATTCAAAGCCTTTATTTGGATTTGGTTCAAATCTAATCCAACAATCACCATATTGTCCATGACCACCACTTTGTCTAACAAATTTACCTTGAATTTCAGCAGACTTCTTAATTGTTTCTCTGTATGAAACTTGAGGAGTACCCACATTTGCTTCTACTCTAAACTCGCGTTTCATTCTATCTACTATTATTTCAAGATGTAACTCACCCATACCTGCAATAATAGTTTGACCTGTTTCATGGTTTGTATAAGTTCTAAAAGTAGGATCTTCTTCAGCTAATTTGCTCAAAGCAAGCCCCATTCTATCTTGGTCATTTTTTGTTTTCGGTTCAATTGCAATATCAATAACCGGTTCTGGGAAAATCATTTTCTCAAGAACTATAATTTTTGATTCATTACAAAGAGTATCTCCAGTTGTCGTGTCTTTCAATCCAACAGCTGCAGCGATTTCACCTGCATTTACTTCTTTTATATCAACACGATCATTTGCGTGCATTTGTAAAATTCTACCCACACGTTCTTTTTTATCCTTTGAACTATTATAAACATAAGAACCTACATTAAGCGTTCCTGAATATACTCTAAAAAATGTAAGTTTTCCAACATATGGATCAGTCATTACTTTAAAAGCTAACGCAGCCAGAGGCGCATCGTCTTGTGACTTAACGATAATCTCATCTCCATTTTTGTTAAAGCCTTTAATATCAGGCACATCCGTTGGGGTTGGTAAATAATCAACAACTGCATCAAGAGCTAATTTAATACCTTTATTTTTAAAAGCAGTTCCACAAATAACAGGGAAAAACTTAACACTCAAAGTCGCTTTTCTAATTGCTCTTTTTAAAGAATCAACATCTACTTCTTCGCCTTCTAGGTAAAGCATCATTACATCTTCATCATAGTCAGCAACTGCAGCTACTAATTCTTCTCGTCTTATAATTGCTTCGTCTTTTAAATTTTCTGGGATTTCAACTTCTTTTGAAGTTTCACTAGAATCTCCATCAAAAATATAAGCTTTCATGTCAACTATGTCAACAATTCCTATAAAATCAGTCTCAGCTCCAATTGGTATTTGCAATTGGTGAGCCTCAGCTCCTAATCTTTTATACAACGATTTTACAGAGAAATCAAAATCTGCTCCAGTTTTATCCATTTTGTTAACGAAAACAATTCTAGGCACATGATAATCAGTAGCTTGTCTCCAAACAGTTTCTGTTTGAGGTTCAACACCCGCTTGTGCGTCTAAAACCGCAATAGCACCGTCTAAAACTCTTAATGATCTACTTACTTCAACTGTAAAATCAACATGCCCTGGAGTATCAATAATATTTATACGATGTTTTTTCCAATAAGCAGTTGTTGCAGCTGATGTAATAGTAATGCCGCGTTCTTGTTCCTGAGCCATCCAGTCCATTTGAGCTGCACCATCATGTGTCTCACCTACTTTATGAATTTTTCCAGTGTGAAACAAAACTCTTTCAGTAAAGGTAGTTTTCCCAGCATCAATATGGGCCATAATTCCAATATTTCTAATTTTTTCTAATACAATATCACGAGGCATAATTTGTCAATCTCCTCATTACCATTGATAATGAGCAAAAGCTTTGTTTGATTCAGCCATACGATGAGTATCATCTCTTTTTTTAACTGATGCACCAACGCCATTAGCAGCATCTAATATTTCATTAGCTAATCGCTCTTCCATTGTCTTTTCTCTTCTTAATCTGGAATATTGAGTCAACCATCTTAAGCAAAGAGTCATTTTTCTATCTGGTCTTACTTCAACAGGAACTTGATAATTAGCACCTCCAATACGACGTGCTCTTACCTCTAGTTGTGGGGTAATGTTTGCTAGAGCTTCATTGAAAACTTCTAAAGCTGGACGTCCAGTAGTTGATTCAATTTTATTGAATGCTCCATATAGTATTTGTTGCGCAACTCCTTTTTTACCATCTAGCATAATACTATTTATTAATCTAGTAACTATAGGTGATGAGTAAATTGGATCTGGCAATACTTTTCTTTTTTGTATATGACCTTTTCTTGGCATATTTAATTCCTCCTTTCAGGTATTTTATTTAGATTTAGGTCTTTTTGCACCATATTTTGATCTACCTTGCATACGTTTCGCAACTCCAGTACTATCTAAAGTACCACGGATAATGTGATAACGAACACCTGGTAAGTCTTTTACTCTTCCACCACGAATTAATACGACACTATGTTCTTGTAAACTATGTCCAATTCCTGGAATGTATGCAGTTACTTCAATACCATTAGACAAACGAACACGGGCATATTTTCTAATAGCAGAGTTTGGTTTTCTAGGTGTCGTAGTTGTAACACGTGTACAAACACCACGTTTTTGAGGTGAAGAAAAATCTGTATACTTCTTTTGTAGACTATTGTACCCAATAGCTAAATGAGGAGATTTAGATTTCTTGTTCTTTGATTCACGTGGTTTTCTAACTAACTGATTAATAGTAGGCATTTGTTCTCCTTTCTTGATTGCCACATAACCTGGCGTATCATAAATATCTAAATTTTAGTCTTGAGAGTTACCCAAAACTAGATTATTAAAACCTTATATATTATACATTAAATATAGATTTAATGCAATACATTTTTTTATAAATTATAAAAAGAAATTTTTGTTTACTAACAGCTCCTAAAAGCTGTTAGTAAACAAATTAATTATCCTAACATTTCACTATCGTGTTCAACTTTTTTTTGTTTTGGATTCTTTTCATCAAGATCAAGCATCATACCTGATTCATCATTTTCAATTTCAAGAACAATATCATTTTCGTCAACAAGTCCAGTTCCAGCAGGAATTAAGCCGCCAATAATAACATTCTCTTTTAATCCTTCTAAAGTATCTTTTTTGCCTCTAATTGCAGCTTCAGTTAATACTCTAGTAGTTTCTTGGAAACTTGCAGCTGATAAGAATGAATCAGATTTAAGTGAAGCTCTAGTAATTCCCAGTAAAACAGGTCTTACAACTGGCATCTCCTTATTTTCTTTTATACATTCTTCAAAAATTTCACTCAACTCTATTTTTGAAATATAAGAGCCAGGCAATAATTCAGTTTGGCCTTCGTTGATAATAAATACTTTTTGAAGCATTTGTCTAATAATAATCTCGATGTGTTTATCAGCAATTGCAACGCCTTGTGAACGATATACCTTTTGAACCTCTTTTAATATGTACTCTTCAACCTTATCAATTGTACTAACTTTCAACAATTCCTTTGGATGAATTAGTCCTTCAGTAAGTTTATCTCCTGCAGTTACATCATCGCCTTTTTTAACAATCGGTGATTTTCCACTATCTGTACGATAAACCTTTTCTTCTTTGTTTTCTTTATTAAAAATTTTAATATCATATCTTTGATCTTTTTCAGCAACAATATTTGAAACAACACCATCAATTTCTGAAATAATTGCTTTCCCTTTAGGTTCTCTAGCTTCAAACAATTCTTGAATACGTGGTAAACCTTGAGTAATATCATCACCAGCAGTACCACCAGTATGGAATGTTCTCATAGTTAACTGAGTCCCTGGTTCTCCAATCGATTGAGCAGCAATTGTACCAACAACCTCACCCTTTTCAACAATTTCACCAGTAGATAAATCTGATCCATAGCAGTGAACACAAACTCCAGTTTTGCTATTACATGTAAGCAATGTTCTAATATATACTTCTTTAATTTCAGCTTTAACAATTTTATCAGCAATATCATCAGTAATAAATTCATTTTTACCAATTATTATTTCATTTGTTTTAGGATCAAGTACGGTTTTATTTGTAAATCTTCCTACAATCCTATCTTTTAAATCAACAATTACTGAAAGATTTCCAGTTGCATTTACAACTTCTATTGCCTTTACAAGCATTCCTTTATCTGTTCCACAATCTTCTTCATTAACAATCACATCTTGACTAACGTCAACTAATCTTCTTGTTAAATAGCCAGATTCTGCAGTTTTTAAGGCCGTATCAGTTGATCCTTTTCTCGCACCATGTGTTGAAATAAAGAATTCTGACATTGTTAGACCTTCTCTAAAAGATGAAGTAATCGGAATATCCATAGTTTCACCATTCGGTTTTGCCATCAATCCACGCATACCAAATAACTGAACAAAGTTTTTAATGTTACCACGAGCTCCAGAATCACTCATCATATAAATATGATTCTTAACATAATTAGCATTAACTTCAGTTTTTATTTCTTCTTCTAGTTCTTCCCTAGCATTCTTCCAGATCGAAATAACATTTTGACGTTTTTCTTTGCTATTAACTAGCCCACGTTCAAACATTTTTTCATATTTTTTTACATTCTCAAAAGCTGTTTCGATTACCTTCTTTTTACCTTTAGTTACACTTATATCAAAAGCAGAAACTGTAATTCCAGAAACAGTTGAATATTTAAAACCTAGGTCTTTCATTTTATCCAAAGTTTTTGTTGTTTCAGCAAGTTTAAACTGCTTAAATACTTCAGCAATTGCTTGACTCAAGAACTTTTTCTTAAACGGAGTTGGAGAAAATACTTTTTTGATTTCTTCTTTAATATTCACACCTTTTGGTAAAAAATATTTATCTGGTGTTGAATTAGTTAAATTTTCAGCAGTAGCTTCGTTAATATAAGGAACATATGGATCTTCTAACGGAAAAATTGTATTAAACATAATCTTTCCAAAAGTAGTAACTAAATACATTTCACTTTGTTTTGGAGTAAAACGAGGATTATTAAAAGTTTTAGCTAAAATAGCAATTCTTGTATGAAATCCTATCTCATCGTTTTCATAAGCTAATTCAACTTCATTAACATCTTTAAAAACTCTACCTTGTCTTTCATCATTAACATCTTCAATAGTTAAATAGTAATTACCTAACACCATATCCTGAGACGGAGTAACAATAGGCTTACCATCTTTAGGTGCCAATATGTTTTTTGAGGCTAGCATTAATAATCTTGCTTCAGACTGAGCTTCTTCTGATAAAGGAACATGCACAGCCATTTGGTCACCATCAAAGTCAGCATTAAAAGCTGGCGTAACCAATGGATGTAATCTTATAGCTTTACCTTCCACTAATTTTGGTTCAAACGCTTGAATACCAAGTCTATGTAATGTCGGCGCTCTATTTAATAAAACTGGATGCTCAACAACGATTTTTTCAAGTTCTTCCATCGCTATTGTATGGCCTTCATCAACCATCTCTTTAGCTTTCTTAATGCCGATTTTTGCAGTTGGATTATCAGGATTAACGTTTTCTCTTTTTGTAATTGCATTAATGATAAATGGTTTAAATAAAATTAAAGCCATTTCTCTTGGAATCCCGCATTGATACATTTGTAAATCAGGACCAACCACGATAACACTACGTCCAGAGTAATCAACACGTTTTCCTAATAAGTTTTGACGAAAACGTCCTTGTTTTCCTCTTAATAAATCTGACAAAGATTTTAAAGGTCTGTTTTTCTCAACGACAACTTTTCTATTTCTTTTTCCATTGTCAATCAAAGCATCAACTGCTTCTTGAAGCATTCTTTTCTCATTTTTTGTAATAAGCCCTGGTGCTCTTTGTTCTTTTTGTCTAAACAAACGATTATTTCTATTTAAAATTCTACGATATAAATCATTTAAATCAGTCGTAGCAAATCTACCACCATCAAGTTGAACCATTGGTCTTAAATCCGGAGGAAGTACCGGAATAACATCCATTACCATCCATTCTGGACGATTACCAGATTTTAAGAAAGCCTCAACAACATCAAGTCTTTTTATATATTTTTCTCTTTTTTGCTTTGTAGCATCTTTCAACTCGACTCTTAATTCATCTCTAATTGCTTTTAAATCTAAGTCTTGAAGCAATTTTTTAATTGCTTCAGCACCTGTTAAAGCTCTAAATTTAGTATACCCATACTCTCTTTGATATTGACTATATTCTAATTCAGTTAAAATTCTACCTCTATATAATCCTTCTACTGCACCAGCATCAACAACTATATAAGAAGCAAGATAAACTATATCTTCAACATCTTTTGATTTCATATCTAAAATAATAGCGATTTTGCTTGGAGTATTTCTTAAAAACCAAGTATGCACAACAGGAGACGCAAGTTCAATGTGCCCCATTCGTTCACGCCTTACTTTAGCTTCAGTAAGTTCTACTCCGCATTTTTCACATTTAACGCCTTTTTCAGCCGACCTTCTTGATTTACCGCATGCGCATTGGTAATCTTTTGTAGGACCAAAAATAGCCTCACAAAAAAGACCGTCTTTTTCAGGTTTTAAAGTACGATAATTTATTGTTTCATGTTTTTTAACTTCTCCATAACTCCAAGATCTAATATCTTCAGGAGAAGCAATACCTATTTGTATATAACTATATTTTTTCAAGCTTTCACCTCATATTACTTATAAGTTATTACTAAATTTAATTAATTAGTATTTCTATTTTTCGTAGCTTGACTGATTTCTTCAACTAGACTCTTGTTAGCAACATCTTCACCAGTTAGATTATCAATTAATTTAACACTAATACCTAATCCTTGCAATTCTTTTACCAAAACTCTAAATGATTCTGGAATTCCAGGTGCTGGAATAGGATTTCCATCAACAATAGCTTTATAAACTTTATTTCTACCAACAATGTCATCTGACTTAATAGTTAGCATTTCTCTTAGTGTATGGCTAGCTCCATAGGCTTCTAAAGCCCAAACTTCCATCTCACCAAATCTTTGACCACCGTTTTGAGCTTTTCCACCCATCGGTTGTTGAGTAACCAAAGTATAAGGTCCTTCACTACGTGCATGTAATTTATCATCAACCATATGGGCTAATTTAATCATATACATAACACCTACTGAGATTCTATTGTCATACTTTTTACCGCTCTTTCCATCATATAAACACATTTTAGCATCATCTGCCATTCCTGCTTCTTTGATAATTTCAACCAAATCATCATTTTCGACTCCATCAAATACCGGAGTAGCAATGTGTGTACCTAATTTTTTAGCAGCCATACCTAAGTGAATCTCTAAAACCTGACCAATATTAAGTCGTGACGGAATACCTTGAGGATTAAGCATAATATCAATTGGTGTACCATCTTCCATATATGGCATATCTTCTTGTGGAAGAATTTTTGAAATAACACCTTTATTACCATGGCGTCCAGCCATTTTATCACCTTCAGTGATTTTTCTTTTTTGTACAATGAAAACTCTAACAACTTCATTAACTCCAGGATTTAACTCATCTCCACTTTTTCTTGAAAAACGTTCAATTTTATGGACAATTCCACCGCCTCCGTGAGGCACCCTTAATGAAGTATTTTTTACATCCTTACTAATATCAGAAAATAACGCATGACTTAATCTTTCTTCAGGTGTTGGATCTGTCTGCCCTTTTGGAGTAACTTTACCTACTAAAATATCTCCTTCTTTGACTTCAGCGCCTAATCTAATTATGCCATCTTCATCTAAATTAGCAATTGCATCTTTTCTTTCGTTATCTAATTCTCTTGTAATCATTTCTTTTCCAAGCTTAGTATCTCTTACTTCCACTTCATATTTTTCGATATGAATTGAAGTATATACATCATCTTGAACAAGTCTTTCACTCATTACAACAGCATCTTCATAATTGTAACCATTCCATGTCATAAAAGCGATAACTACATTTCTTCCTAAAGCAAGTTCTCCTTGATCCATTGAAGCACCATCTGCTAAAATGTCTCCAGCTTTAATTTTTTCGCCTTTTTTAATGATCGGTCTTTGGTTAACACAAGTACTATGATTTGATCTCTCAAATTTTATTAAATTATATGTTTTTAAGAAACCATTATTTTGACGAACTATAATCTTCTTAGCATCTACAAATTCTACTACACCATCATTTTCACAAACAATCGCTACACCTGAGTCTTTAGCGGCTTTTGCTTCAATTCCAGTAGCTACAAAAGGAGCTTCTGGCTTTAGAAGCGGAATAGCTTGACGTTGCATATTCGCACCCATTAAAGCACGATTAGCATCATCATGTTCTAAGAACGGAATACAAGCAGTTGAAACAGAAACAATTTGTTTAGGACTAACATCCATTAATTCTATTTTACTACTTTTTATCATTCCAGTATCACCGCTAAAACGAGCGATTACTTCTTCTTCTATAATTTCATTCTTTTTATTTACTTTTGTATTTGCTTGAGCTATATAATAATTCTCTTCTTTATCTGCAGTCAAGTAAATTTTTTCTTCGGTTACTCTTGGATTTTTTCCTGTTTCCTGAACAACTTTTAAGTAAGGAGTTTCAATAAACCCATATTTATCAACTCTAGCATAAGTAGCAAGAGAGTTAATCAACCCAATGTTTTGACCTTCCGGAGTTTCGATTGGACAAATTCTTCCATAATGAGAAATATGAACATCTCGAACTTCGAAGCCAGCTCTATCTCTAGTTAAACCTCCCGTACCTAACGCCGAAAGTCTTCTCTTATGCGTTAGTTCAGAAGGCGGATTAATTTGATCCATGAACTGTGACACTTGCGAACTACCA
>JAQUUM010000039.1 GCA_028693885.1 Bacilli bacterium | reverse complement strand
ATTTCTGCCAAAACACGACTGTCTTTATTTCTTGCTATTCTAACCATTGAAACACCTCGTCAAATTCTAATTTATCTAATAGTTATTATACCATAATTCCAAATATATTTCCACCATTATCTCTTATTGGTTCGAGTCCCATAAGAACCTAACATTCGAATCCCATAAGTAAAAGGTTCGAGTCCGTGGTCAGTCTCCTATAGTGTTTAAATCTAAATGTTTCATATAAGTATAAAAAAAGAGGATATTCTAACCATTATTGGCTAAAATTCCCTATAAAAATAAAAAATAGATCCTCTTTTTAGAAGACCTATAGATTTCAAAAAATGGGGCGACTGATGGGAATCGAACCCACGAATGCCGGAGCCACAATCCGGAGCGTTAACCACTTCGCCACAACCGCCAGATATATAAATGGCAGGGGTAGTAGGATTCGAACCCACATTGACGGTTTTGGAGACCGCTATACTACCATTGTATGATACCCCTATCACATTGCTTAATCATTATACTAAACTTTACCAAGATTTGCAAGAATTTATTGGTTTTTTTTATTATTTATGTTACAATATAACATATTGAAAAGATTACTATTTAAGGAGTTAAAAAATGATTGAAGAAAAAATTTATGTTGCCTTAGATCCTGCTGTTGACAAAAAATTTTATGACCAAATTAAACTTTGGAAAAACAAATTAGGAAACAGCTATAACTTTATAGATGGAATTGAATTTGCAAATAAAGTTAATAAACTTAATGATGAAGTTATTAAACCTCAAATTCAAAGCAAAGTAACCGAAGCAAAAGTTGTAGTTTTGTTAATGGGTCCTACTACTAAAAGCCTTAGAAAGTTTGTTCGTTGGCAAATAGAAGCTGCTTGTAATAGCCAAATCCCTTTAATTGTTATTAATACAAATGGTTTAAGATCAATTGATTTCGCAAGATGTCCTACTTATTTAAAAAAACAAATTTCAATTCACATTCCATTTCATCCAGACATTTTAGAATTTGCTTTAGTTGATTGGCCAAAACAACACGCTATTGCTGTGACTAAAGAGAAAAGTGGTACGTTTATCTATGATCATGAAATTTATGAAAAACTTAATATTTCTACAGTTGACTGCATTTAAACATAAAAAATCTCAAAGATATTTTCTTTGAGATTATTTTTTTAAGCACTTAAGCGTTCATAAATCTTTTTACCTTTTGTTAACAATACAACTAAAACTAAAACTGTAAGTAATAATGCTAATAAGCTTCCTGCTAAATAAACATAAATTAAGTCCAAACCATTATCAAGTAATAAATACCCTACAACAATAAATATTGCTGTTACTACAAACCCACATATCATCGCAACTAGTACACTTGCACTTTGTTTTACGACCTTAGTTGGAGTATCCCAATCAAATCTTGGAAAAATCAAGTTTACTAACAAACCTAATGCGCTAATAAATATTATAAGTAAACTAGGAATTAAAATCAAAAATACAAAGCCAACTAAATTAAAACCTAAAAAAAACGTTGCTAGAATTGGATTAATAAAAATAAATGGTAAACATATTCCTATATTTACTGCCATTTTAGAAAAGAATACTTCTTCTGTTGGAATAGGAAGTGACTTCATAATCCAAAATTGTTTGCCCTCTAATGAAATAGATGAAGCTGTTGTTGATATCATTCCATAAGTTAAAATTGAAATAGCAATTAGGATTAAATAAAACAACGAGTTATCTAGTGTTACTCCATTTAATACTTCCTGTGATGATGTCAAAAAAACAACAATCATAATAGTAGACATAATCGGTCCCACAATTGTATTAAAGAAGTAAATTGGAATTGTAAAATATCTTTTAAATTCTTTTTTTATTAAAGATATTCTAATCGAACTTGGAGTTTTTGAAACATAGACATAATTCTTATTACGATAAACTCTTTTTGTTCTATCATTAGCTGCAATAAAGTTTTTCGCAACCAATAAAATAAATATAATACTTGGAATAATTGAAACTCCACTAAATATTAGCAAAGCAATAAAATCTTTTTGAATCGCAGCTACAGCAAAAACAGAGAGATAATAAATATTTTTAAATCTTTCTTCAAAGAAAGAAGCTATTTCTGCATTGCCAGTTTCTGGCATTGTAAAAGTAAAAGCCATTATTACTACTATAAAAATTAAACTTCCAACTATAGTTAGCAATTGTTTATATTTAAACTTATAAATAAAGAAACCACCAATATATCCTATAAACCCACTTAAAGCAATTGGAAAAAGAGGGGCAATGATAAATATAAAAATAGAAATTATTAAAGATATAAGATCAAAACTTCCGAAATAAAAATATAGTATTACTGCAGGAACATAAATAATAGAAAAGAAAAACAAATTAAGTAAGTATAATCCAAAAAGTTTAGAACTTATAATCGTTTTATTCTTTATAGGCATCGACATTAAAAAATCAAAGTCTTTAGCTCCAAACAAATAACCATTTACTTTTAATACTGTAGTAATCAAAGAAAAGAATGAAGCAACTGAAATACCTAACAATAAAATCAAGTGAATAGCATTAGCTTCGTTAAAAATTTCTCCAAACATATAAAAGTAAGCACCAGCTATCCCCATAATTAATACATAAAGAAAAAGTGAAGAAAAAATAAGCAAAGGGATTTTAAAATGAGATTTAGTTTTTAACCATTTAAAAACTTTATTTAATTTAAAATCACTAATTAAATTTATTTTTACTAAATTCCAAAAATTATTCATTGGCTAACTCCAAAAATACAGTTTCTAATGATTTATCTTTAGTTATTTCTTTTGTATCACCCATTGCCACAATCTTACCGTTCTTAATAATCGCTATTCTATCACATAGTTTTTCAGCTACTTCTAAAACATGAGTTGAAAAGAAAACAGAACTTCCTTGATCACATAGCTCTTTCATTATTTCTTTTACTAAAAAAGCAGCTTTTGGGTCAAGTCCAACAAATGGTTCATCTAAAAACAAAAGTTTTGGTTTATGAATCAAAGCCCCGATTAAAGCTAATTTTTGTTTCATTCCATGTGAATATGATGAAATTATATCTCCTAATACAGTTTCTAGTTGAAAAATTTTTGCATATTTTTCAATTAAAACATTTCTTTCTTCTTTTGAAATCCCAAATACATCACAAATAAAATTTAGATATTGACTAGCTGTTAATGTTTCGTATAAATCCGGGTTATCAGGAATATATGCAATCTTTCTTTTACATTCTAAAGGATTTTCTTTTATCGAAATATTATCGATTAATATTTCACCTTTTTCAAAACTCAACAAACCACTCGCACATTTAATTGTTGTAGTTTTTCCAGCTCCATTATGCCCAATAAATCCAAAGATTTCGCCATCTCTAATTTCAAGGCTAACATCATCTACTACCCATTTTTCTCCATCATAAGTCTTTGATAAATTTTTAATTTGAAGCATTTTTATTCCCTCCATATTGCTATTATACTATAAATATTTTTAAAAATCAATTATTAATTTTAATATATTTTTTTTTATTTTTATATATTCTTAAAGCAATTAAAGGAAAGATCTACTTTCCTTTAATTGTTAATATAAGCATTTATTGTTGTTAGTGAAATCGCAAAACCTAAATTATCAACATCAGTGGTTACAATTTTTAAAGTATTAATACCAATTATATCACCATATATATTAAATAAAGGCCCACCACTATTTCCAGGATTAATTGCAGCATCATGTTGAATAAAAACTGAATCTTCTCCATCCATATTTCTTTCATTAAAAGAAACGATACCTAATGTTACTGAATCATAATATTCATAACCAACAGGATTACCCATCGCAATAACAAAATCGCCTTGCTTTATTGTTGCTTGATTACCAAAGTTTAACTTTGGTAAGTCTTTAGTACTAGTAAATTTTAAAATCGCAAGATCAAAGCCAACGCTCGATTTAACAACTTCATCAATTTCGATTTCTGTTTCATCTTCTCCAAAATAAATTTTTATGACATCTGCATCTTCTATAACATGGTAATTTGTTAGTAAAGTATACTGAAATCCTTCAGTTAATATTTCTTTATCATAAATTACTCCAGAACCTACACCTACTCTATTTAACATAACTGGTGGAAAAATAGTATATTGATAATTGCTGACTCCTAAGACTGCATCTTTATTATTAGAAACTACTGTAGTTATTCTATCACTTAATGACAATAAATCAATATCTCCACTTACAGTATAAGTCTCATTAATAATTTCATTAATAATTAAATCTTGTTCATTATCAAAATTTCCAACAAATATAGTAACGCTTTTTAAAACTGAGGTATTAAAATAAGATCTTGCAGTAACAGTGGCTGCTCCGGTTGAAATACCA
This sequence comes from Bacilli bacterium, assembly GCA_028693885.1. Classification (GTDB taxonomy): domain Bacteria; phylum Bacillota_I; class Bacilli_A; order ML615J-28; family CAG-698; genus JAQUUM01. Next base: position 4,490 of record JAQUUM010000039.1, on the reverse strand, counting down.
CTAATTTCTCCACTTGTTGAAACAGTTACTACTGCTTGATTACTAGTTTCCCATACAACTGATGTATTTTCTAAATTAGAAACAGTAGCTGTTAGAGTAGCACTTTCACCAACTCTAAGACTTTGTTTCCCTGTAATAGTAATATAAGGGTTAATTTTTTCTTGAATATTTAAGATGTATGAAGCTGTATCATTTTGATAAGTTGCAGTGATCGTAACCATTCCAACTTGTTTAGCTGTAACAATACCACTCTCTGACACTTCTGCCAAAGCATTATTGCTACTTGCCCAAACAACATCATCTTGAGCAGAAACATTTGTCTTTAATTTAACAACATCACCAACTGCTAAAACATCATTCATAGTAAAACTGATATTTTCATCACCACTACAAGCAGTTAGTGAAAAGAAAGCTATTAATATGATTATTATTTTTTTCATATATACCTCCTAAAATACAATAGTCAAAGTGACTATACTAGAATCTCTATATACTTTTAACTCTGCAGTATCACCAGAACCAAGCATAAATTTAGAAATTTCAGATCTTAATTCATACGAAAAATTAGTTTGTACACCATTAAACTCTAAGATAATATCTAATTCTAAAACACCTGAGGTTAAGGCTACCCCTTCATTTACTTCAAAAACAACCATTCCATAAGTAATACCATCAGGTAAAGTATAGTTATACTCCGAAGGATCACTATAACGCTCTGGATTCATTAAAATATCTTTTACAGAAACCACAGTAATTCCTAAAATTGCCCTTTGAGGACGAATTCCTTCTTCTAATAACGCCACTATACTTAAAACCAAATTACTAGGAATTGCAAAGCCCATATTATCAACACTAACATCTGAAATCTTTGTTGAATTGATTCCAATAACTTCACCTTTTAAATTAACTAAAGCACCACCACTGCTACCTTCATTAATCGGTGAACTGTGTTGAATGTATTGAGAATCCCAATCAGAATAACCATCATTGTTTAAATCCGTTGAAACATAACGATTACTATAAGATACTAATCCTAAAGTAACACTATTATAAAAACTATATCCATAACTACTTCCAATTGAAAAACAAAATTCACCAGTTAAAACTTGGTCTGAATCAGCGAATGTTGCTGTTTCAAAATATAGAGGGCTATCAAATTTTAAAACAGCTAAATCTACTTTATCATCGTATTCAATTAATTCTGCAGTAATCTCTACTTCTTGATTATAAAACACTTTTATAACATCAGCATCAGTTATTACATGACGATTTGTTACTACATAATATCTAAAAGTCCTTATATCATCATGTTCTAACATTGTTTCATCAGTTACTATATTACCATCTTTTAATATCGCAATCCTTTTATATATAACACCCGAACTCTCAGAAAATATTGTTGCTATACCATAATTATTGTATTGATAATTACTAATTCCAATTACTGAATTATATGCTTTTTTTATAATTGGTTCTAAAAAATTATTTTCTTGAGTTAAATCTAGATTCTTATCTACTAAAGTTATATCGATATCTATTTCATCATCAACATTAGAAAGCGATTCATCATAAACTAATATTTCAATCTCACCTACTAATTCAGGGTTATCAGTTGATGTAGCTAATATCCTAGCAAGTCCGCAAGACACCCCAGTAACAACGCCACTTGGCAAAACTGTTGCTATAGTTTCATCCAAACTTTCCCATATCACACTTTGATTAAGACTATTAGGGATAACATTCGCAGTCAAGCTGATATTTTCGCCTATAACCACCCCTTGTTGCCCTACAATCGATATTTCTTCCTTAATCAACACAATACCAGTTAATTTTAAAACTAGATTAGCGCTTTGATTATAAGCAAAAAATGTAACAGTGCCTATAGTCTTTGGTGTAACTAATCCAGCTGAAGTAACATCAGCAATAGTTTCATCGCTAGTTTCCCAAAAAACATTTTGCATATTATATTTTGTTGAAAGTTGTATCTCTTTATCAACATATAAATAAAGTGTTTCTTCATCTAAAGATAAAGTAAGTAAATTATCTTTACTACAAGCACTTAAGATAAAAAGAAGCAATATTATAAATAAAATTTTTCTCATATTTCCTCCTAAAGATTTAAGCCTACTACCTCATCAACTGGCAGAGAAAAACAAATTGCATGAGCCTCAGTTGTAATACCCCACTTATCAGCAATTCCTTGCATTATATTTTTTTTATCTTCTAATGGTGATAAAATTAAAATAATATCTTTTTCAGGATGAATCTCAATCCCTAAAAACTTTTTAACATCAGATGAGGCAGTTGATCTACCAGACATTATCGTACCACCTTTAGCATTAAAACTTCTTGCAGTATTCATAATCTCCTCAGCAAAGCCATGATTACAAACTATCATAATTAATTCTATTTTTTTATCATTCATTTTGTTCACCTTTGTTTCCTAATAATTCATTTAAAGCACTAATACCAAAAATACTGTTAATTGAGATTGTAAAGGCTATTCCAGAATTTGGAGTTTTAAAATTCATTTTTTTATCCCAAATTTCTAAAATCATCTGAGCTTCAGTTGTATAAGCAAATGTAAAAACTACATCTTTTTCTTCTTCACCAATACCTAAACAATTTAAGACATCAGAACATGCCGTTCCTTTTCCTAAATTAATTATTTGAATCCCTTTAACTAAAGGACAATCAATTAGTTTTTTACCTAAACCTCTTTCAACTATTCCAATAACCAATTTTAATTTTTCGTTATTCATATTGCTCTCCTGAAAAATCAATCATTTCTTCCTCAATCTTGACTTTACTATTTTTAATAACTTTATATTTATACACTAGTCCAAGTATTTGGATGCTAATTAGTGGCATAAGCGCTACTAACGAAACAAGTCCAAAAGCATTAGACATAATCATTGCACTATTGTTGTTTTCTAAAAACATCGAAGCTCCTAAACTAAAAGCTACTAAAAACGTTGCAGTTAAAGGCCCTGATGCAACCCCACCTGAATCAAAAGCAATCGCCGAAAATAAGTTTGGAACTAAAAACGTTAAAACCAAAGCGATTAAATACCCAGGCACTATAATATATAAAATACTAAAACCTAATAAAACTCTTAACATTGACAGCGCCATCGCTACTGCGATACTTAAAGAAATAGTAACCAACATTATTTTTCTTGAGATAGTACCTGCTGTAATATTTTCAACTTCTTTATTTAAGACATAAATGGCTGGTTCTGCCATTACTACTACAAGCCCAAAAATAAAACCTATCGGAATCAATATCCAGTTATAATTCAAACCAGCAATTATCGCTCCTAAAGCTTTACCAACAGGTAAAAAACCAACATTTGCACCTACTAAGAAAAACAACAATCCTAAAAATGTATAAATTAATCCAAAACTTACTCTTAAAGTCTTTTGTTTAGAAAATTTAAAAGCAAATATATTAAAAAGATAAAACACAATCGCTATTGGAAAAAGCATAAAAAAGATATCTTTTGCTTGTGAAATGATTTCTTTTCCAACTGCACTTAAAATTTCTTTAACATTAGCAAACTCAATTGTTGATACTAATTCAATATTAGCATCACTTGGCTTATAAAAAACCCCTAAAAGTAATACCGCTAAAATTGGTCCAATAGAACAAACCGCAACTAAACCAAAACTATCTTCTTCTTTTGCCTTATCACCACGAACTGATGCTATACCTACACCAAAGGCTAGAATAAATGGTACTGTCATTGGTCCGGTAGTAGCTCCACCTGAGTCAAAGGCTAGAGGTAAAAATTCTTTCGGAACAAAAAAAACTAAAATAAATACTATTGCATATCCAATTAATAAAACATATTTTAATTTTATTTTAAATAAAATTCTTAAAACCGATATTACAAAAAACAAACCAACTCCAATTGCAATCGCTATAATCAAAGCAGTTTTTGGAATTGCATCACCAATTTGACCAGCAAGGACTATTACGCCCGGTTCGGTTATAGTGATCAAAACTCCCATAAGAATAACAAAAATAACCAGTAAAACTAAATTTCGTTTTTTAACTAGATAATTACCCATGCTTTCTCCAATAGGTAACATCGCAATCTCAGCCCCTAAAGAAAACAAACCCATGCCAAGTATTAAAAAAATCGTCGCAACAAAAAACAAAAAATAACTATATAAATTAAAAGGTATAAAGATTATCATTAAAAAAAGTATTGTAAAAGCAACGGGCAAAATAGATGTCAAAGCTTCTAAAAGCTTTTTATTTAAAACTTTATAAATTTTAATCTCCCCCTTAATTTTAACCATATTAATTTTATCATACCATACTATTTTTTGCAATCAAAAACGAATCAAGCAAAAGCTCGATTCGTTATTTAATCATATCTGAAATTATTTTTTTCTTCATAGTTTTGTTGACATAGTTCTTCTTATTAAAAACATCATACTGATTTTCTCTACAAGCCTCTAAAATACCTTTATAATACAAA
>JAQUUM010000038.1 GCA_028693885.1 Bacilli bacterium | reverse complement strand
ATTTCACATAGTTTCAGTATGGACAATAGAGATAAAGACCAAGTACCAAGTGCTTTGTTTATAAATTTAAGATATATGAAAAGAGTTTTTGATGATCAAAACAATATGACAAGAGAGTGGGCTTCTACATCTTTAAGAGAAGAAGTTATGGGAGTTTTAGTAGAAGACGAAAACAATGTTTATCATTCAAACAATTTATCAGTCGAAGATTTCTTTACAGTTTTACTAACAGTTAACAAAGATGAAAGTTCTACAACAGATAGATATACAACCAGAATAAATATTAACATTCCAGATAAAACAAAAAGATTTCATGTTGATATGCAGTCTTGGTTAGTAGATGAAAGTGGAGAGAATGTTTATCCTTATATAGGTGTTTATGGTTATAGTAGTTATAGCACTAATTATTCATCAATCGGTTCTCAACCAATTGATTCAAGATTAAACGCAAAAACACTTTATGTAAAAGCTGTGTATTATGATGAGTTAGATAATGTTAAAACTTTATTATATAAAAACGATTTAGAAAATTTAGTTTCTGGTCAAACAATTACCGAAGAAGATGTTTTACCTCCAACAGTAAACAGTGATGGAGTTTCTGCTTGGGTTTATGTAGGAGTAGGTTTTGGTACTTTAATTGCAGCTTTAGGAGTTGCGGGTGTAATTATATATATGAAAAAGAAAAGTAAAACAGCGGTTTAATCCCGCTGTTTTTAATTTACAATTAATTTTTTATAATTTAAGGTGTTAACTACAGAATCAACAGTATACGAGCAAGTAACATACAAATAAGTTGGTTCAAAATAACTATAAATAGGTGTGTATATAGGAATGTCAAGATTTCTTGTGTTATCAGAATAATTATATATACCAACCACAGGTAATAGTCCGAAGTCTTTTGTTTCTACCCAAATCTGTAAGTCTAAAGCATAACTTGCTAACTTGTTGTTAATATTTACTCCTAAAACTCCGATGTCATAACTTGAAATAGTTTGAGTATCAGGGTTGAGTCTTTCTATAATAGGTATTGTTATTGAAAAGTAGTTAGTTAAAAAATTATCTTCACCAAAAACAGAAGTCTCTATTGGTGTTTCAAACAACAATTTTTTATAGTTGAAGTGTTTGTTAAGATTTGTTTCGTCTAAATATGTAACATCAACAAACATTTCTTTTGGATTAAAAGTTTTGTTTTGTGTTGAAGTTAAAGAAAAATAACTCGTTAGACTGAGAGATGTATTAAAATAGGCTACACGATCGTCTTTAGAAACAACAGTTAAAGCACTAGAACCGGTATAAGGGATAGAAGAATTTCTACTTTTGCTAATTAAAGCAAAACTGTTAGTTGTTTTTAAACTACCAATCGTAGTTAACTCATTATTTGAAATAACTCTTATATGACTATCAATATAACTATTAACAGTAAAATCTAAGTAATTTTGAGGTAGGTTATAAGTTACATTAGCATAGTCCGCCGATTCCATTGTGTTTACAAGGAGTTTTAAAACGTTGTTTTTTGTTTTAATAGTTTGAGTAATTTCGTTTTTTTCTACTTTAAAGATCAAAGGTAATTCGTTGATTGGAATTTTTAAATCATTAAAATTTGTTTTCCAATTAGTATCATCAGATGAAAAACTATCAGACAAGCAAACTACATTACTAATGTTGTTGATGTTAAAAGCATAAATTTTATTAAAACTGCTTATATTTAGATAATCGTTTCTTAAATTTAAATAATCAACAATTGTTGCTTCAATTATGTCGTTATCTTTACCAGAGTCATATACAAAAACATAATAGTTGTTAGATTTTTCATAAAGTTGTTGTTGATAAAGTTGCTCTATTTGAGAAAAAGAGGAATATTCAATTCTTTCTATAATATTAATTTCAACTACAGCTACACTTTCAAAACCGTCTAGAGTTGCTCTAATAAGTGCTTTTCCAAGAGATAAAGCTGTTAATATACCATCAGATGTAATACTGGCTTTTTCAGGTGTTAGGCTTTCCCAAAACACAGTAGCGTTGGTATAAGGATCAGGGACAGCGTTTAAAGGGATTGTTTGATTTACATAAATATCATAATTACCACTAATCAAAAGGTTTGGCGTTACTGGGTAAATCTCTAAATCAATTGTATCAAAATAATTTGGATTTTCAATGTAGTAAACTTTTATAGTAACCATTCCGCTAGATAAACAACTTAAAAAACCATTATCTGTAATAGTAGCTATACTAGTATCGCTACTTTCCCAAGCTAATTGACTAGAAGTAAAGTTAGATCTAGTTGTTAAATATGTTTGCATACTTGGATTTAATGTTAAAAAAGGTGAGTTTATAAACAGATTAACAATTGTTATATTTCTAGATGCTTTTATATCTGGGTTGTTATTATAGTAAAGGGTTATAGTAACACTTCCGGTTGAAACTCCTAATACAATTCCTTCTTGGGTAACAACTGCGACATTTGTATCAGAAGACGACCAAGTTAAGTTTGTTTTTAAATCTTTTATTCCTTCAAGTGTGTAGTTTATTTTGTTTGTTTCACCAATTTTTAAAGCATTAACACCATCTGATGTAAAAAAAATACTTTGTTCAGGTTTGCTACAACCACTTAGAGAAATAAAAACAATTAAAAGGAAAAATAGCTTCTTCATAAATTGTGTCTCCTTTTAAACTATTATAATATTTTTTACAAAAAAAAGCAATAACGCAAAAAAAAGAACCGAAATTATTTTTTCGGTTCAATGATTAAATACCTGTTTGGTTCTTCGCCCTCAGAGTGGGTTGAAATATTATCCCATGTAGCTAGTTTGTTGTGAATAATTTTTCTTTCATAAGCATTAAAATTATCAAGTTTTAGTGCTTTTTTAGATTTTGAAACTTGTTTACCATATTCAACAGCCATTGATTCAAGTTGTCTTTCTTTTCTTTTTTTATAACCACCAATATCAACTAAAACAATTTTTTGTTCTTCAGGTGAATAATACTTATTAACAACTATAGGAAGCACTGTTTGTAGTGCTACTAATCCGTGTGCGCTCTTTCCTATTAAATAACCATTAAAATCACCAGCTTCGATATTAAAATCGATTTGATTATCTCTTACTTTTTTTTCAATAAAAGCATCAATATCATTGTGCTTAAAAATCATTTGAAGATATTGTTTACCTTTTTCAATTCCATCAATATCACAAGTAACTTCAACTTGGGATTTTCCACCCATTCCTAAAAATCCTTTTTTTTCAGACAATACTTCGAATTGTAATTCAGAAGCAGGAATTCCTAATTCATTAACAGCTAGTTCTTTAGCTTCTTCAACAGATTTTACTTCATATACTTTTCTTATCATTTTTTTAACTCCTAATATCTAGATTTTAATGTTTCTAATCTTTTTGAACTTTTCTTATAAGCGATTTGACTTTGAACTGTAGAATAAGTATTACCTATTAGCCAGTAAAAACCTAAAGCTGCAGGTGATGTCCACACAAAGACAGCCATCATAATTGTCATACCGTAAATCATAAACTTCATCATTTTTTCAGATTGCTTTTGTTGATCTGTTTTTTCAGGCATTCTGTATGTTGGTGTATTAGCGTTCATTTCTTCACGCATTTTTGTTTGACGTTTGTTAATTAAAATTTGACTGAATATTTGAGTTACTGAAACCAAGATTGCAAGAATTGCAACTGCCCACATTTGCCAATTATCCCAAGCCATAACACCTTTATCAGCATATAAATCAACACCTAAGATATTATGATTTAAAAATCCGAAATCAAGAGGAACTCCTTCTATATTACTTGTTGCAGGAATTCTTCTAATAACTGAGAAGAAACCAAGGAAGATAGGCATTTGAACAAACGGCATTAAACATCCGCCAATCCCAATTCCAAACTTTTTGTATAATTGCATCATTTCCATTTGCATTCTTTGTTTGCTTTCAGGATCTGTCTTGCCTTCATATTTAGCTTGAAGTTTGGCTTGCTCTGGTCCAACCAATTGCATTTTTAAACTTAAATCATTAGTTTTGCTGTAAATTGGCCAAGCTAGAGTTCTTACAATAATTGTGGCGAAGAAAATAACTAATGCGTAATTCCCAAAAGCGATAGTCTTGCCTAAACCATACATTAATCCCGCCATAGGCCAAACAAACAAATCCATAAATCCACTAAAACCTTGAATTGGGCCATCGGTGTTAGCTGAACTACAACCGGTCAATAAAAATAACATCATTACCAAAAAAACTGGTAAAATAATTTGTCTAATGTTTCTCATCGGTGCTCCTTTTAATAATTTTTCCTAATAAAAATTTTAATTCTTTGGCTTTGTCTTCAAAAGATAGGCTTGTAATTGTTGTTTTAGCAACAATCAAAAAAGAGTACCCTTTTAAAGATAAAACCTCTGGTCTTAAGATTTCTCTTAAAACTCGTTTGTAATAATTGCGCGTAACTGCGTTTCCAAATTTTTTTGAAACAGAAATAGCTATTAAAGGTATTTCTAAATTGTTTTTTAAATAGTAAACAATGTAATACTTATTCCCAACGGTTTGTTTTTTGTTGAGTAAAGCTTTGATTTGGTGGTTTTTCTTAAGGCTGTATATTTTATTCATATAAAAAAAGACCTCTCATATATTTTTGACATAACGAGTGGTCCATTTTTTAAGCTGATAATTTATATCTACCTTTTCTTCTTCTGCGAGATAAAACAGTTCTTCCGCCAACAGTACTCATACGTGAACGAAAACCATGAGTCTTACTATGTTTACGTTTATTTGGTTGGAATGTTCTTTTCATGATAATACCTCCTAAATTAAACTACGCTATTGTATTATATAAAAACCAAAGGGCTAAGTCAAGTAAAAAGATAAAAAAAATTAAAAGGATTTAAAAAAGATGCTTTTTTAAGAAAAAGCATCTTAATAATTTAAATTAAACTTTTTGTAAGTTTTAAGAAAGGTTCAATGTCTTTATTAACTTTGAATTCTTCCATACATCTAAAGTATTCTGCATAGTCATCGCTTTTAAAAATTATAGGAGATAGTTGGTTCTTTAATAATATATAATTTAATACTAATCTTGCAAGACGGCCGTTTCCATCAAGAAAAGGATGGATTTTGTATAATTGCAAGTGAACATATACTGCAAGGTATAGTGGATCATCTGTTGGTGTGTCTATAGTTTCAAACAATTTCTTCATTCTGTCATAAACTTTTAAATGACTTGGCGGAGTGTGACTAGAACCGTTCACTCTAATGTCAACATTCCTGTAAAGTCCGCCCTCGGTAATAGATTCCATTAAAATTTGATGAGTATCTTTTAACAAATCTTCTGTAAACACTTTTTCTTGATTAATTAAGTCAACAATAAATTCTAAAGCTTTTTTATGATTAACAATGATTTGAGCTTTTTCTTTGTCGATTTTTTCTGTCTCTCCGTTATAAACAGCTTCAACATCTTCTTTTGTAATGTTTTTTGTGTTGTCAAAGGTAAGAGAGTTCCAAGAAAAATCGACTAAGAAGTCTTGGGGCAAGGCAACTTTTGGCATAAAAACCTCCTTTTTCAATTCTTACTTAATTATATCACACCTTAAATCAATAATAAAGTATTAAATCTTGAAAAAAAAATGAAAAAAAACTATAATAGTATGAAAGAGGAAAAAAATGAAAACAAAACTAGCGATTATAAAAACATTTATTTTAATAGTCATATTTAGTGTTACAGTTTTTTTTGCGTGTTTGATAAATGCTAGCATTGAATTCCTTTGTGTTGAAAAAGAAATTAAGGAGTTTGTTGAAAGAGGAGAGTTCTATATAGAAATAGGAAACACTAAATATTATAAAGTTTCAAAGAAATATGAATATGAAGATGTTTCAAAACATATATATAGCACAACCGACCCTAAAAAATATGTTGGGAGTACGGCTGACATTTTATCTACTACAAGAAATCCTTTAAGTAGTGTTCCTTTTATTGGTTTTTTTTCAAGAATTGCTTGGGTTGGACACAGTTCTTTAATAATGGAAAGTGATGGATCAAAAATTTGTGAGGTTGTAGGAAACGAACCAGACCCAAAAGATAATTTTGTTAGAATTGTTGATAATAGATGGATATCAGGAGATACTGGATCTCCTCATATTGTAGCATTAAGGGTAAAAAACCTTGATGATGAAGATAAAACTAAAATAACAGATTATGCTACTCTTCAAGCACAAGAACAAGATAGATATAATTTTTTCTTCCCTATAACCCAAACAAACAAATACTACTGTACTGATTTAGTCAGTAGAAGTATAAACCAAGCTAGCATTAATATAAATTATGATGGCTTTATGACGACAGGGAATGATATGATATTGAGCAAGCATACTTATATAATTTTTTATAGAGTTAAAGTTGATGATAAATTTCTAGTTTATTATCTAACAGATGAGGTAAATTAAATGAATGATACAATTGTTGCTATTGCAACAGCATTAAGTAATAATGCTATTTCAATTATAAGACTTAGCGGTGAAGACGCAATTTCTAAGGTAAACCAAATATTTAGGGGGCCAAACTTAGAAAATCAAGCTGCTAATTCGATAACTTATGGTTACATAGTTGAAGGTGATAAAGTAATAGATGAGGTTTTGGTTAGCATCTTTAGAAAACCAAAATCTTTTACAAAAGAAGATGTAGTTGAAATTAATTGCCATGGTGGGGTTTTTGTTACAAATAAAATTTTAGAAATTTTGTTGAGTAAAAATGTTAGATTAGCAGAATCTGGTGAGTTTACTAAACGGGCATTTTTAAACGGAAGAATAGATTTAACACAAGCAGAAGCTGTTATGGATGTGATTGAAGCAGAAACTGATAACAGTTTAGCTATCGCAACAAGTGCTCTTAGAGGTGATGTTAGAAAAAAAATTGATGAATTTAGAAATAAACTTACTCAAGTGATTGCTACAATCGAAGTTAATATTGATTATCCTGAGTATGAAAGTGAGTTAGCGATTGTTAATAATACTATTAATCCTACAGTTAGTGAATTAAAAGAAGAGATAAAAGATATTTTAGAAAAAGCTAAAACATCTAAAATTTTAAAGCAAGGAATCCCCACTGCTATAATTGGAAAACCTAATGTTGGTAAATCTAGTTTACTAAATGCGTTATTAAGAGAAGATAAAGCGATTGTTACTGAGTTTGCAGGTACAACTAGAGATATAGTAGAAGGTAAGATTAATCTAGGTGGAGTTATATTAAATATAATTGATACAGCGGGTATTAGAAAAACAAAAAATTTAGTAGAACAACTTGGAGTAAAAAAGACAGAAGAAATTTTAGATAAAGCTGATTTGATAATTTTGGTTTTTGATTATTCTACAAGTTTAGATAAAATTGATATAGAACTATTAGAAAAAACAAAAAACAAAACTAGATTAATAGTAATAAATAAAGAAGACTTAGAAAAAAGAATTGATGTAAGTAAAATAGATGATTACTTATTACTTTCAACTAAAAAAGAAAAAGATATTGAAAAGTTAGAGAACAAAATAAAAGAGATACTTCAAATTAAAAATATTAAAACAGATAATAGTTATATTGCTAACGCTAGAGTCATTTCAAAATTAAAAGAGTGTTTTGAATACTTAGAAAATGCCACTAATGCTGTAAATCAATCTTTACCAATAGATATCGTTAATATAGATTTGATGAATGCTTTAAAAACATTAGGCGAAATAACAGGAGATACGGTTAACGAAAATATATTAGAACAAATGTTCTCAAGGTTTTGTTTGGGTAAATAAGGATTTTTTAAAAAAGACTAGTTTTTTTAAAAAAAGATAGTATAATGATGTTGTAGTGAAGAAGAAAGAAAGGTGTTCAAAAAGGCAAATTATTGTTAGCAATTTTAAACTTCTTTTTAGCTCCTATATTTTATGTTGTTGACTTAGTTAGCATAATAATGAATAAGAGTTTAAAGTGGTTAGTTTAATTTAAAAGTGTTAATTAGAAAAGCTTGTTTATATTAAACAAGCTTTTTGTTTTCTTTTAAAAAATTTAGTTTAAGAAATAAAAACGGATAAATTCCAAGAGTAATAAAACTTAACATAAAATATCTAATAAAGGTTGTTATAATATTATCTAACCCAATAAATGCAAACTTTAAAGAAACATAAATTATTAAAGCAGTAATTAAAGAACCTATAAATCTAAAAATTTTTGTTTTCAAATTAATATCGCAAGTAAAGTTAACAAATCTTTTTTCTATATATAAAGCAAGTATAAAACCTAGCAATAAAGAAAAACCTTTATAAAAATCTTCACCAATTTTGATAAATAAATTAAAATCTTCATAGAAGAATAAAAAAGGTGTGAATATAAAAAGAATAAGTAAGTGGATTTGGAATTTATAATTAGGATATTTTTTATATAAATTACTTAAAATAATAGCAACAATCAAACCAAGTGAAATTCCAGCTATAACATCTATTATAAAATGAACACCTAGATAAATTCTAGAAAGACCTATTAAAAAAATTATTGGAATTATTATATATAGAAATACTTTTTTGGGGAAATATAAATATATACTACTATAAAAAGAGGCACCTATTTGAGAATGCCCACTCGGGAAAGAGGATCCAGTTGAAGAGTTGGGCCTTTTATTAATAATTTCTGTATCAACTTCAAAAGGTCTTGGAGCTAAAAAGATTCCTTTTAAAGCATTATTTAATAAAGTTGTTGAAAAAAGAATTGCGGCGATTAATTCGCCTTTTTCTTTATCTAAAACAAAATATATAAAAGCGATAATAGCTACTAAAATATATTGTTCACCAAGAAAAGAAAAAGCATTAAATAAAAAATCAAAAAAACTATTTGAAATACTTTGAAGAGCTTTTATGATATCAATTTGTGTTTGCATATAACACCTCGCTA
>JAQUUM010000037.1 GCA_028693885.1 Bacilli bacterium | reverse complement strand
ACTGTACCTCCTCTAGCTAATCTTTCAATATTTGCTAACTGTTGTACGGTTTCTCCACCTCGTAAAAAATTACCATAAGAAGCAACAGGTGCTAAGCTACCTTTTGCAAACGTAATGGTATGAGCTTTTTGTTCGCCCAAAGTGTTAACTCCCATATAATAACTTAATTCAACATCTGGTGATATACTTCTTGTTTCAGTAAACCCTATATCTCCTAGCCCAACTGGGTTAGCAGCATTTACATCAGTTGAAATCGGCAAAGCAAAAGCAATCAAACAAACAAAAACAAGTAATTGCATGAACCCTAACATAATTCTAATTTTACGTCTTAAAATCATTTTTACACATGTATGACATTTGTCATACTTCTCCTTTCGTAAATTATAAATAACGCTTACAATATATTATACTAAATAATTATGTTTTTTTCAATAAATAAAAACAAAAACACTCGCAAAACGCGAGTGTCAATTTTTGTCAAATTCTAAAACAATTGAACTATTAGAATTTTTCTTATAAACAAAATTAGCTATGTAAACTCCACTTAATATTAAAAGCATTCCAAATATCTGTAAAACATTAAACTCTTCTTTCAAAAATATAATACTAGCACTAACCGCAACAATTGTGCATATTCCATTAAAACTAACTGTTTTATTAGAACCTAAAACTGAGATAGAATAATTAATCATCAAAAAGGCTCCAACTGATGCTATAATCCCTAAATATAAAATAGAAAGCAAAAAATTTAAATTAATAAAAGGCAATTTAAAATATTCTAACATATTACCTTTTTGATAACTTTCAAGTAGAGCAAAAACAGTGAAAAATAAAGTTCCAATAGCCAACATAAAATATGTTTTTTCTATTTGAGTAGATTTATTACTCTTTTGAGCTAAAGGTGAATAAATAGCAAAGGATATAACAGATAAAATTAACAAAAAATAACCTAAAATACTAAAAGAAGTTTCAACGTCTTTTACTAGTACTACAAAAACTACCCCAAAAAAAGCTAATAATATTCCTATTATTTGAATTTTTTTAGGTTTTTCTTTAATCGTAATATTTGTGAAAACAAGAGTAGCTATGGGTATCAAAGCTATTATAATACTACTTTCTGATGCAGTAGTATACTGGACACCATAAGTCTCAAAAACAAAATATGCTAAAGGGTATAAGCTTGATAATAATAATAAATTTTTTATATTTAGTTGTTTAAAATTTATTTTTACTAATTTAAAAACTATTAATAAATTTAAAAAAATAAATGCAGTGGCAAAACGCCAACTCAATAGAATTAAAGGCGAAGCAATATCAGTAGACATTTTAGTGAATAGGAAACTAAAGCCAAAAATCACTTGAACTAAAATTGCCGAAATAATTGCTATAGTTTTATTTTTGTTTGCCATTTTTTCACCTTTTAAAGATTAAGTCTAGAATCAAGTCAAAACTGTAATACTATGGTTGCATTGCTCCAAATAAAACTAACCAAGCAAGAATTGATTTAGCAACTAAACTTAGAATAATATAAACTCTTTCACCATATAGGTAGTTTTTCCATTTCCCAACTTTAAGATATTGTAAAACCATATTAATAGGGAAAGTATTAAAAGCCACAAAATAAGTTCCAATAATAGCCCAAACAAACCAAGGCACTTGTCCTAAATCAATAGGTCCAAACATATATATCAAAATAATTATCCAAGGAATAATTCCTGCTATTGAGCCAAAAACAAATGAACTCCAATCTATCTTATCTCTTTTTTGATTGATAGCTTCCATAGTATATCCAAACAAATTCATTGATGCATTCAAGCCGAAAATTAAAATTAAAGACGCAATATCAAAAACACCAAATAAAGTTGCAATTAATACAATCATTATAGATGAACTCAAAGCATACTCAAACCAGCGGAATTTATTTATATTCTTAGTTAAGTCATTATTATAAATGTCATTTATTTTCGGAGCTGAAACAACAAAATGTGCAATTGCAGACAAAAACAAAAAACAAGCAACAAGCAAAGCAAAAGGTAATTCAAACAATGCCTTTGAAGCAGGGACAAGTGTTTGCAAAACTGGATCATATGTTAGATAATTTTGAACAATTTGGGGTTTAAAGCCAGCAAATGGACTATCTGCAACAATAGTATAAGCAAATAAAACCATCAACAAACCTTGAATAAAATGTAGGCCACCCATAATAAGGTTAAACTTTCTTAAATACTTAAAATCAATAATTTTTTCTTTCATATATCTCTCCTCATTATATAGATATCTTCTTAAAACTATCTATACTGACAATATTATAACATAAGCATATTGAAAATGTAATTATTAAACAACTAATTTATGAAATTGTTATCTTCTTTCAAGACATACAACACATTCTACATTAGATGTTTGAGGAAACATATCTATCGGTTGAATATATCTAATAATATAATCTTTTTGTAAATGATTCAAGTTTTTTGCTAGTGTTGAAGTGTTACATGAAACATATACGATTTTTTTTATCCTATTTTTTTGTAAGTAATTAATAAAATTAAGTTCTAATCCTTTTCTAGGCGGATCTACTATTACAACATCAGGTAGATAATCATTTTTTGAAAAAGCATTTAGATGTGGCAAAATATTTCCATAATAGAATTGTGCATTTTTTATTGAATTTTTTTCAGCAAAATTCTTAGCATTTTCAATATTACCTTTATTATTATCAATTCCCCTTATTTCTTTAACAGATGAAGCAAGAAAAAGCCCTATACTTCCAATACCACAATAGCAATCTAATACCTTTTCATCACCTTTTGGATTAATAGCTTTTTTAATTTCATCATATAAAACAATAGTTTGCTTAGTATTTAATTGAAAAAAACTGTTAGGTAAAATATCAAAAGACAAATCTTTTAGTTTTCCATTAACGGTACCAACCCCTTCAGTATTAACTATTTTATCATTTAATATTTCAATACCTTTTATATCATTATTAATACAGTAATTCACAGATTTTACATTTTCTATTTTAGCAATCATTTTTAAAGCTTTTGAAATTTTCGAATCTAATTCCATAGTGACTAAAGTTACTTGAGCCTCAGAAGTTTCTTCAAATCCTCTAATAACGACATATCTTAACAAACCTTGTTTATATCTTGGATTATAGATATCAACATTAGTTTTAGTTAAAACATCCAAAACATTTTTAAGAGTATTTTGAACTAATTTATTCTCAACAATACATTCATCAATATAAACCAACTTGTTTGTATTTTTTGCATAAAGCCCAGATACAACCTTTTCACCATCATGCCTAACGGGTAATTGGGTTTTATTCCTATAGAAGTATGGTTCATTCATACCAATAGTATCATTTATTCTTATTTTATTAAAACCATCTAAGTATCTTTCTAAGGAATAAATTAGTATATTTTTCTTTTGATTTAATTGTTCTTCATACTCAAGATGTTGTAATTGGCATCCACCACATTTTTCATAGTAAGGACATCTAGGCTTAACTCTTGATGGCGATATTTTTTTAATTTTAACAATCTCTGCAGTTGCATATTTATCATAAGTATTTGTAATTTTAACTTCTACTTCTTCATCTACTAATGCATTTTCGACAAAAACGGCTAATCTTTTATAATAGCCTATTCCTTCACCATTTATTCCCATTCTTTTAATTGTAATAAAAATTATTTCATTTAATTTTAATTCATTCATATCATACCTCTAAATCTTTATAATTATACTATAAAACTGTAAGTATAGCAATCAATTTAAAAAAGAACTAAATTATGAAATTTAGTTCTTATTTAAATTATTCCCCAAAGAATAATTTTAAATCTTCATCAACAGTTTTAATAGTTGCTATATTAAAGTTTTCAATTAATACTTTTCTAACATTCTCAGATAAAAATCCAGGTAGTGTCGGGCCTAAATGAATATTTTTAAAGCCTAAAAATAATAATGCTAATAACACTATAACGGCTTTTTGTTCATACCAAGCTATATTAAAAATAATAGGCAAATCATTAACACTGCTTAATTTAAAAATTTCCTTCAATTTTAAAGCAATCAACGCTAATGAATAAGAATCGTTGCATTGTCCCGCATCAAGAACTCTAGGAATACCATTAATATCACCCAAATCTAACTTATTATAACGATACTTTGCACAACCTGCTGTTAAAATAACTGTATCTTTTGGAAGTTTTTGAGCAAATTCTGTATAATATTCTCTTGATTTCATTCTTCCGTCGCAGCCCGCCATAACAATAAATTTTTTAATATTTCCTGCATTAATTTCAGATACCACTTTATCTGCTAATTCAAATACTTGATTATGAGCAAATCCACCAATAATAGTACCTGTTTCAATTTCAGTAGGCGAAGACATTTTTTTAGCCATTTCAATAATTTCAGAAAAGTCTTTTTTACCATTAGCATCTTTAACTATATGTTTACATCCAGGATATCCAGTTGAATTTGTGGTAAAAATTCTAGCTCTAATTTCTTCTTTTCTAGGAGGAACAATACAGTTTGTCGTAAACAAAACCGGTCCATTAAAAGTTTCAAATTCAGTTACTTGTTTCCACCAAGCATTACCATAATTACCTACAAGATTATCGTACTTTTCAAAAAAAGGATAATAATGAGCCGGCAACATCTCACTATGAGTGTAAACATCAACACCAGTTCCTTTTGTTTGTTCTAACAAACTTTCTAAATCAACTAGGTCATGTCCTGACACTAATATAGCTGGATTTTTTCTAACTCCAATATTTACTTTTGTTATTTTTGGATTACCATATTTATCAGTATTGGCAAAATCTAATAATTGCATTGATTTAACACCACATTCACCTGTTTTTAACGTTAAATTTACAAGTTCATTAATTCCTAAAGAATCATCAGTTATACTCGCTAATGTCTGATAAATAAACTCAAAAATTTCATTATTAGTTTTTCCACCATTATATGCATGCTCAGTATATGCAGCAATTCCTTTTAATCCATATGTAATCATTTCTCTTAACGAACGAATATCCGGATCTTTTGTAGCTAAAACACCTATTGTTGATGCTTTCTCAAGCATCTCCTCTTTAGTACTAACCACAAAATTTGTAGAATCATGATTAGCAATCCCATTAACATTTCTTAAAGAATCCCTAACTTTTAAAACTTTTTTTATTTGATTAATTAAAGATGTATCGTCAAAATTAGCATTAGTAATAGTCATAAATAAACTATTTATGGTTTCAAAATTAGCTTCTTTTAACTCATCAACTTCAAGTTTGTTTTTAACAACAATATTAGCAACTCCTTTTAAAGAATATATTAATAAGTCTTGCAACTTTGCTACATCTTCTTTTTTTCCACATACTCCTTGAATCTCACACCCTGTACCTTTTGCAGTTTCTTGACATTGAAAACAAAACATTCCCATTTTAAATCCTCCTTATTTAATTTTATCTGGTGATGGAACTTTTACTACAGTAATTTCTAAAACTTCTTCGTCATAATTCACAACATTCATTTTCGTTTTATATGGTATAACTATTATTGATCCTTTTTCAAATTTCTTTAATTCTTGATCATCTAATTGCAATGAAACAATTCCTCTAATAACAGTCATATAGACATTTGAATTAGCATAATGTTCAGGCAATCTATCATTTTTAGGCAGTACCATATGCATATAATTTAAATTTTCATCTAAAATAACTTTTTCAATAAGCTTGTTGTTTGTTTGCGTAAGTAAATATTTTTTTTCAAGCACTTTAATCACCTCATAGATAACATTTTATATTATATTGTTTTATTTTTCAACTAATATAGTCTTTTATTTTTTTTAAAAAAACAAAAGTGTAAACTTTTGTTTTTTAATTTATATTATTTAGTAACATTAGAAATAACAGAATTTCTTGCCATATTCATTTCTGCTAAAACTCGGCAACTATAAAACTGAGGAGAGTAGTAAGTACGTACTTGTTTTGGACTACCATTGTTAAGCATGATTTCATAATACAAAATTATTTCATCTTCTTCACTATAAGTTTTATTTATAATGTTTGCAATCCCGTTAGTTGTAAAAGTTTTTACTCCATTTACGCTTACATACATTCCAGTAACTGCAAAATCAGGATCATTAAAATCAGGCGTGATTTTCAAATTATTTCCATCTTGTAAGAAAGTAATTCCAGTAAATTTAGGATTAACTTTAGCGCTAGTTATTAGGCCATAATTGATCAATCTAACAACATCTTCAGTTGTATCTTCATATTGGAATTCATATACATAGTTAGTATTTGAGCTCAAACCTTCAAAAACAACTTCATTATTAATTATCTCTTTAAGCTCATTATTCATTTTAACAAATAATTTTTCAATCGGATGACCATTATTATTATCGACAGATATTGACAAACTAATTGATGTAGGAGTATTTAAAGTTACTTGATGATTAATAACTGGTTCTTTAACAGCAATCAATAAACAGTTAGCATCAGATCTTTCATTCCCATCTGAAGGAGAGTTTTTAACAACAAATTCACCGTTTTCTAAAACAATTAATGTTGAAGATCCTCCACCATCTAAGTTATAAGCGTCAACACAACCATAATGTGCCATCATCGCTTGCATTTCATCACTAGTAGCTCCATACATATCAGTATCTGGTTGACGTCCATCAATTACTGCCATTACAATAGTTCCATCAGCTTTTTTTCCTACAACTGTTCTTGGGTGACGGTTTACATCAGAATCAATAGGTTCAGAATCTTTTAGTAAAGTTATACCACATCCCATAAAATCATTAACGTCTTCATATGCTCCTGTCATAGTTCTTTGAACTCTAACAGTAGTTCCGCTTGATAAATTAGAGTTAATTTCAGTATTATTACTAACTAAAGCAAATTGTCCTTTAGTTAAATTAAATGTTGAAGTGGTAACACTAGAAATCGCACCTTTACCATAGAAATTATCAGTTCCATTAGCAAGAGATTTTTCTGCGCTACCTATTACGTATGCATTTAACCCAGATGGATCAACATCAATAGGGATCGGTGTATGCTCAGCAGTATAATATGAATAATATATACTGATTTCACCCTCGCTAGGTGCTTGATTAACCTTATTAACATCAAAATCTTCAATTATTGAATTTTCCGAATCATATATACTTAGTTTAAATCCTGATCTTGTTGCAGCTATACCACCTACAAGTGAGTCAGTCGAACCATCGTTTCTAAACCCAATAGATCTGCCTGTTGTAACTTTGTAAAATTCACCAAAAGAAGCATGAGTGTTAGATGGTTGATATGGTAAAGGATTTTTTGCCTGAATATCAAAGAAATCACCATTTACAGCTCCTATTACTTTCCATCCTGAATTTTTTAATTCAAAATCAGCCGCCATAGATTTTACAGTGTTCAATTTCCAATCAGAAGCACTAATAAATTTTGTCCACGGAACAATTCTTACAGTCTCACTAGATGGAATTTCAAGAATGTTTACTTGTTGAGGATAAAGTTGTCCTTGAACAGCTAAACCTCCACCACCAGAACCTGCAGCATTTCCAGTAACAATAGCACTACTAGACTGAGCTAACTCTCTTTTATGTTTAACATTATACCACAATTCAGTATCTTCTTCCGTGCTAGTCACATTATAACCCCCAGTAATTTCAGCAGCTTCAATATTACTTAAAGATATAATTGTAAAGCCTAAAATAATAACTAGTAAAAATTTAATGAATTTTTTCATATTATTCTCCTTTAAAACTATTATAATTCTATCACATTTTTATACGTATTGCAACATTTCCAAATAAAACTAACTCAAACATTTGTTTGAGTTAGAATTTAAATTACTATTTAACTAAAACTTTGGCAAGTTTTGCAAATCTTGGTAAACCATTGACTAACGGAGCTTTTGATTCTCCTTGAATAAGTGGAAGAGCATAATCCACAAACTCTTGTTTAATACCATTTCCAGCTTCATTAATCCACTCTCTTGGAACTTTCTTCTCAGTATTAGCAGCAACAGAAACATTTACAAGCTCATATGATATATTATAAACAGGGCCCTCACTTCTTTTAAATATAACCATTTGATCAGTTTCACCAGCAACTGCATACTTAACAGCCATTCTACCAGCCATGAAAGCTTCTTCAACATCTACTTTAGATGCTAAATGTGCTGCACATCTTTGAAGCAAACTAAACTCAATAGGTCTTACCTTAACACCTAATTTTTCTTTAATTATTCCAGCTAAAACCGAAGCAGCCCCGCCTAATTGAGCATGACCAAATGAGTCTTTCGCAATTTCTGTTCCATATTCTGAAATATATTTCCCGTTCTTATCTTTAATCCCCTCAGAAATAGCCACAATTACCTTATTGTGCTTTTTAGTAGCTACTTCTTTTAAATCTACTAAAAACTTTTCTAAGTCAAAATCAAGTTCTGGCAAATAAATTAAATCAGGTCCTTTGCCATCTAAACAAGCCAAATGAGATGCAGCTGTTAACCAACCTGCATTTCTACCCATAATTTCAACTACTGTAATTAATCCTGTATTATATACATGCGTATCTAAATATAATTCCATCATCGTAGTGGCAACGTATTTTGCTGCACTTCCAAATCCTGGACAATGATCAGTCCCAAACAAATCATTATCTATAGTTTTAGGAACACCAATAACATTGCATTCATATCCTGAATTTTTTAAATACTTACTGACTTTATTACAAGTATCCATAGAGTCATTACCACCATTATAGAAAAAATATCTAATGTTGTACTTTTTAAAAACTTCTAGAATTCTCTTGTAATCTTTTTCATCATCTTCTAATTTAGCTAACTTATAACGAACTGAACCTAGTGCAGATGAAGGAGTATTTTTTAATAACATCAATTCCTCTGCATCTTCTTTGTTTATATCAAAAAATCTTTCATCTAAAATACCTTTAATCCCATGCTCAGCTCCATAAACCTCAGTGATTAGATCTTGCTTTAATGCCTCGATAAAAACTCCCGCAGCACTAGC
>JAQUUM010000036.1 GCA_028693885.1 Bacilli bacterium | reverse complement strand
TAATTCCTAGTAATCTACAAAAATCTAATTCTATTTCTTTTAGTAATGTTAAATCATTATATCCCTTGCTATATTTATCAGCTAAAACATAAATCTTTTGTAGTAATGTAGTATCTTCTGATTTTTCCATAAGATCTAAAAAATTTTTAGTTTGCTGAATAATATTAATACTTTCTTTTTTATAGTTGTCGATAATCTTTAATAAATCTACATTATGTTTATCTATTTTAATTGTATTTTTAGGAAAAGTATATACAAAGTAATGGAAAATATCATCAAGTACATCATCTTCATTTAAAATGCAAAAACCAACTTGTTTATCATCATAATACCTATATGTAGGATGTCCAACAACATCATTTCGAATATACTTAATTTCTCTTAAATGTTCATTTTGGTTGATATTAATCATTAATTTGTCAATAAGTAAAGATCTACCTAAATTATATAGCGCATCGATTGATGTAAATAAACTTTGTAAAACACCAAATATTAAAAGTAATTTCTCACCTTTTTGAAGGTATTTGTCGGATGTTTTTTGGTAGAAATCTAAAATTAAATTTGAATTTTTAATTGTATTACAACTAGCTTTAAACATAGTTTCAGAAAATGTATTTTTGAAAATCAAATAGGAAAAAGTACGGTTTTCGATTTTCTCTAATAAACTTTCTATAAATTCAACATTAATTTCTATAAATTCCATCTTAATCCTCTATTAAGTCTAGTGAGTCATATATTTTTTTAGTATAGTAAAAATTTCTTTTTATATCTTCTTGATTAAATGATAGAATTTCTAATCTTAGATTTTCTAAAAATCTTATTTCATCTACAGTCGTTGGAATATCCATTTTGACACCATCAAAAAAAGCAGTAGCCATTGTGTCAAATGAGCATTTTTTAAAAGCTGAGAAGTTAATATAAACTTTAATCCCTAAATCTTTTAATTTTTGCAACTCAGGGAATACACTTTTATCACATTCATTAAATATAACAATTCCATTTTTCATAAGGTTAAATTTATCATTTTCAATAAATTCAACAGTTTTATGAATGGTTGAAGCACTTGTATTTATAGCGAATGTGTAACCTTTAACATTTAGACTCGACAATTTATTTAATATAATTTGCTCATATTTTAACCTATTTTCAGGTTTTATATCGTCAATAATATCTTCGCCAGGTTTTACTCCGTTTATATTACCTCTTATTTCATATATTTTTTTGCTATCTGTTCTAGAAATCTCAAAAAATAATAATCCAAAATCAGATTCAGCTACTATACAATTATTTATGGTTTCTTTTTTTATATAGTTTTTAAAGATTTCATCATCAAAAAATTGATAATTAACTTTATCGTTTAGACCCATCAAAGAGAACTCAAGCATCTCATTAATTCCTATAGCATCTTTAGGGTATCTAGTTATGCTACAATTGACTTCTAATTTTATATTAACACCACTAAATAAAAAGCCTGAGGAAATCATAGCGAAAAAATCTTCAACTTTTTTTCGGATATTTTCTTTATCTATATTATTTTCTAAAATTAAAACAAAGGATTCATCATCAAATAAATAGGGTAAGCTTTCAAAAACAATCTTTATATTTTCAAATAAATTTTCAATTACTTTGTTTTTTAATAATAAATTATCAGAATAAATGTCTAAATTTTTAATTTTAAATCTTAATATTGAATATTTATAATCTGTTTTTTTTGCTTTTGCATTAAATTCAGATATTTTAAATTCGTCCTCAAGAGGAATACTTTTCTTTTTGATAATTTGTTCGTTATCAGTCACTTTGTTAATTGAACTTATATAACATTTTAAAGCACCTTGCTTTGTAATATACGGAGTACCTTGTTCTGTTACTAAAACAACTTGGCTGTTAATATTTAAACTATATCTTATTTTATAAGGTTTAATAGAAGCAATTGCTTCAGGTACAATTTTTAAATATCTTTTTAGATCATCTTTATCCATTAACTCTAAATAGTCAGTTTTATCACAAATTGTTTTATTAATACCTGTGAACTTAGAAAATTGTTCAGTCAAAGATATTTTATTAGTTTGAGGATGATAATAGAACAATCCTTCTTGTAGGCTATCAAGTGAAACTTGTAGTATGTTTTTTTGAGATCTTAAACTTTCTTGATAAAAAGCTGTTACTAGTTTGAATTCAATTAATTTAGTAGCAATCTTTAACAAGACCACATTTTCGGATGCTGTTAAGTCTATATTTTTAGCTGTGAATATACACATTGCAAACATATCATTATCTTGCTTAAGTGGTAAAGCTACTAAATATCTAGTACCATTTTCATAGTATTTTTTTTCGCTAAAGATGTCTTTCAATCCTAAAGATGTATCATTAAAATCAATAGTAATTTCTTGAGTAGATGACATCATCATTTCAACTATACTATTATTTAAATTATTATAAGGAATTTTTCTTTCATATAATCGTTCTTTTTTATATTGAAAAGTTGTTACAGAATTTATAAAATCAACAAATTCTGGAAAAATTTCATAATTCGCTCTACTAAAAAACACAAATAACGCTTCATCAAATTTTATTATTTCTTCAAGTCTAACAGAAAATTCCAAAAGAATATCTCTTTCTCCATCGTTTAATATAGAGATACCTATAAGGTTAATAGTTTTTTGAACCTTAGTTATAATTTGATACAACTTCATATTTACTTCTTCGTTTTTTTCGTCTTGTAAATTTGAATCTAAATTATATTCATTTGTTTTTGCAATCTCTTTTTCTATAGTTTCAATTTTATTTAAAGTTTCAGAAAGTTCATTTTTCAAATCTGAGTTTCTTTTAATTGACAATTTTAAAATATTTTTATAATAATCTTTTTTAATAAAAAGATCATTAGTTTTTTCAAACTCATCCTTGTAATCTTTTAAAAATTCTATTGCTTCTTTGAAGTCATTATTTTCAATTAACATTTGCAAATATTCATTAGCAATTGGTAAATATTGATCAGTCAATTTTTTAGTATTTTCAAAGATATCTTTGAAAATTTTCTTAGCAAATCTTGTATTTCCTTCATTTGCATATACTTTAGCATTCAAATAATTGCAATACATTAATCCTTCAGTATCATCCAAAGTATTTATTAACATAGTACATTCATCTAATGTTAGTTTTGCTTCTTCTATTTTTCCTAAATCTATATATAGTTTTGTCATGTTGCTTAATACTAAAGACTTTAATTCTGAATCGGGTGAAGTTTTTAGTATTTCTTTAAGACTATCTAATGCTTCTTCTTTTCTATCTAACTCAGCGAAGATATAGGCTATCTCTAGGTTCCACCTATTTAATTCTTCGGTGTTAGTTGAGTTTATATATTTTCGTTTCTTTGAAGCATATCTATAAGCACTTCTAAAATTCCTATTTTGGATGTGTATATAAATCATTCTTTCTAAAAGTGCTACGTATATAGCATTAAAAACAGAAAAATCTATTTTTTCTAAATCTTTGGTAATTATTTTAAAAGCATCTTCTAAATTGTTTTTATCTATATAATAATCCACTAATAGAATATCTGCAAGAAACATATACTCTTGATTCAATTGGCTTTTACATAAATTTCTAAACTCAATAATTTCAGTTGGAGTTTCCAAACTTTTTCTTTGTGCTAATAAACTATTATATTTTCCTCTTAAATTCATAATAATTGTACCCACTAGAAGTGAGATGCTCCTTTCTCAATATACTTCTTAATTATACTACATTTTACTTAAATTGTTAAGTTTAATTTTAATTAATAAAAAAAAGATAATTTTATTATCTTTTTTTTGAATCTAATATAATTGTTACTGGACCATCGTTTACTAATTCTACTTTCATAGATGCACCAAAAATTCCTCTTTCTAAACGAATGTCTAAATCTGTGATTTTTTGATTAAATATTTCATACATATTTTTTGCATATTCAGGTGAAGCTGCATCTGTAAAACTGGGGCGATTACCTTTATTAGTATTAGCAAAAAGAGTAAATTGAGAAATACTTAATATTTCATATTTATTATCAAACAAAGATCTATTCATTTTCCCTTCATCATCCGTAAAAATACGTAAGTTCACGATTTTTTTCACTAAATAATCCACATCTGAGCAATCATCATCATTAGAGACTCCAACAAATATCAAAAGTCCTTTTTTTATAGCTCCAACGATTTTATCCTCTACTTTAACCGATGCTTTTGTAACTCTCTGTAATACAATTCGCATATTTTTACCTTATTTTATCTTTCTTTCGATGCTATAGATATCAGGAACTTTTTGTAGATTCGAAATTACATTTTGAACCCCTTCTAAATCATGTACTAAAATCTTAACTTTTGTAAGTAAATCGCCTTCTTTGTTTTTACTCGAAGATATCGATACAATATTTACAGTGCAACTATTAGTTACATTTATTATCTCTGCTACAATATTTTTTCTATCATATGAACTAATATATATAACTGTTTCAAAATTCTTTTTTGTAAATTCGCTATCCCAGGATACTTCAATTAATCTTTCACTGTCTAAGTTATTTACATTAGAACACTCTAATCGATGAATGACAATTCCAGTACCTTTTGTAATATAGCCAACAATATCATCACCTTTGACAGGGTGACAACAATTTCCTAATCTTATAGGAGCTTTATCAATTCCTTCAACTAAGATACCGAATTCGTTTATTTTTTTTCTTTTAGCAGATGCTTCTTCATACTGTTTAATTAATGTGGATTCATCAAGTTTTTCAGATTCACCAGTTATTTTAGCTAATGCTCCTTTTGCAGATAAAACCCCTTTACCAATTTCAAAAAAGAAATCATCTACATTAGTAATATTATATTTTGAAAACTGATCATTTACAGTTTTATCGTCAAGTTTATTTAAAGAAAAATTTTCAAGTTTCGCATAGGTAGAAAACTCTTCCTTACCTTTTATAATCAGTTCATCTTTTTTCTTTTTATTTAATATCGAAGTTATTTTATGCTTTGCATGAGAAGTTTTAACGATTTTTACCCAAGATTCATTAGGGCCATCAAAACTTTTTGATGTTTTTATTTCAATAACATCCCCTGTTTTCAATTTATATGATAGAGGAACTATCTTTCCATTTACAATTGCACCCGTTGTTTTATTACCTATTTCAGTGTGGATTCTATAAGCAAAATCAAGCGGCGTTGCACCAGTAGGAAAATCAAAAACATCTCCTTTTGGAGTAAAAACATAAACATTTGCACTAAAAATATCTTCTCTTATATTTTCAAAAGGATCGTCATCTTCTCCTTCACCCATTTCAATATAAGTCATTAAATCTCTATACCATTTTAATTTATTTGTAATTTCAATTTGTTCTTTTTCAAGATTAAATGTAGATTCCTCTTTGTAAGCCCAGTGTGCAGCCACTCCTAATTCAGCTACTTCATCCATTTTTTTAGTTCTTATTTGAATTTCATACATTTTTCCAGAAAGACCAACGATAGTTGTATGTAAAGATTGGTATAAATTTGGCTTTGGCATTGCAATATAATCTTTAAATCGGCCTGGAAGTGGAGAAAATTCTCCATGAATTAGCCCCAACACTTGATAACATTCTTCTATATTGTTAACAATAACTCTTAAAGCTACTAAATCATAAATTTGTTCAAAAAATAAGTTTTTTTGAATCATTTTCTTATATACACTATATATATTTTTAACGCGTCCTTTTAATTCATAATTTTTGATATTGTTATCATTTAAAATTACATTAATTCTTTCCTTCATTTTATTAAGATCATCTTCTCTTGAACTTCTTTGTTCTAAAACAAAGTCAGATATCTCTTTATACTTTTCATAGTTTAAATATTTAAAACTTAAATCCTCAAGCTCAGCTTTAATTCTATACATACCTATTCTATGAGCTAAAGGTGCATATAAGTCAAGAGTTTCTTGAGCAATTCTTTTTTGATTTTCAACAGTATGGAATTCTAAAGTTCGCATATTATGAATTCTATCAACAAGTTTTACAATTACAACCCGAATATCTTTAGCCATAGCGAGCAATATCTTTTGGTGATTTTTTGCTAAAACTTTAGCCTTTGTCATATATTTCAAACGACCGATTTTTGTAACACCATCAACGATACTTGCTATATCAGAACCAAATTTCAACTCTAATTCTTCTTTTGTAGTTTCTGTATCTTCTAAAATATCATGTAAAATACCGGCTACAATTGTAGCTGGACCAGTTTTTAACGAAGCAAGCATAAAAGCAATTTCTAAAGGATGTTGAATATACGGGTCATTAGACATTCTAAATTGTCCTTGATGTTTAAATTGAGCAAAATCATAAGCTTCTTTTATTAATTTAATATTTTTTTCTTGCCTTAAATATTTTTCCGCTTCTGCTAAGACATTTTCAATAGTAACATGACAATACATATATTAACCTCCTTTCTAAACTAGTATTTTAATAAAGCTAGCATTTCATAATTCTTAAATTTTTCGTAACCTTTTAATTCTTCTAATTCAATAACAAATGCGATGCCTACTACTATTCCCCCTAATTTTTCAACCAATTTAATTACCGCAGAAATAGTTCCCCCTGTAGCAAGCAAATCATCTATAATAACAACTTTTTGCCCCTTCTTAATAGCATCCTTATGCATAAAAAGCGCATTTTTACCATATTCAAGATCATATTCAACACCTATGGATTCTCTTGGTAACTTATTAGGTTTTCTTACAGGAACAAAACCTTTTTCAATTCTACAAGCTACAGGAGTCCCAAAAATAAATCCTCTTGATTCTGGTCCTACAATAACGTCAGCTTCTTTTTCTTTTGCAAATTTTGCCAGAATATCACATGCATATCTTAGAGCTTCTCCGTTTTGCAACAAGGGAGTAATATCTCTAAATAATATGCCTTTTTCAGGAAAATCAGGTATATCTTTTATATAATTTTTTAAATTCATGTTTTCTCCTTATTTCTCAAACTTAAGACTTATATCTAGAGATTTAAAAGAGTGTGTTAATGCACCAACAGAAATATAATCAACTCCTACTGCAGCTACTTCTTTTACTCTGCTTAATGACATATTCCCGCTTGCTTCGATAATTTTCTTTTTATTATTTAGAATAACACATTCCCTCATTTTTTCAATTGACATATTATCTAACATAATAACATCAACTTCTGTATTAAGAGCTTCCTTAAAGTCCTCAATATTATCTACTTCTACTTCGATTTTTACCATTAGTCCAATTTTAGATTTAACTTTTTTTACTGCTTCTTTAATTGATCCTATTGCTTTGATATGATTGTCTTTAAGCATAACACCATCACTTAAATTATATCTGTGATTTAAAGCGCCACCATCTCTAACAGCTTGTTTTTCAAATACTCGATTTAGCGGAGTTGTCTTTCTAGTATCTACTATCAATGCATCATATTCACTAATTTCATCAACGTACATCGATGTCAATGATGCAATACCACTCATTCTTTGAATATAATTAAGTGCAACTCTCTCTCCTTTTAAAATAGATTTTGTAGGACCTTCAACAGTTGCTATAAGTGTACCTTCTTTTACTTTATCGCCATTGTGGACAAAAGAACAAAACTTAATACTTTCATCAATTATTAAAAAAACCATTCTAATAACATTGATTCCAGAAATTACACCAGCCTCTTTAGCTAGAAAAAAAGCTTTACTTATATAACTTTCATCAAATATATTGTCAGTAGTAATATCATAACTGTTTATATCTTCAATTATACTGTCTTCTATTTTCCTTTTTATAATAATTTCGTTCATTTATCCTCCTAATTAACTCTAAAATGGCAACCCATTGATTTATCTCTTTTTAATGCTGATTCAGTTATTAATTTAGCGACAGTAATAACATTTAAAGCTCTAAAATAATCATATGTAAGAAAAGGATGTTTGGTAATATTTTTATAGTGTTTATTAATAATACTTAAAGCTAATTCTAAACCTTCTTTAGTTCTAACTACTCCAACATATTTATCCATCAAATTTCTAATATCAAATCTAACATTGTGATAACTGAAATTACTTGTCTTTAAAACTGGTTCTTCTATATCAAGATCTAATCGATTTAACGAGCTTGAATTAATGTTTTTTGCGATTCTCTTACCGAATACTATGCATTCTAAAAGAGAGTTACTTGCAAGTCTATTTGCTCCATGAACACCAGAACTTGCACATTCACCATTCGCGTATAAATTTAACATTGAAGTTTTACCATCTAGATCAATAGCAATTCCTCCAATCCCAAAATGTTCAACAGGAGCAACAGGAATTAAATCCTTACTCATATCTAGGTTGTTTTCTAGACATTTTGCATAAATAGTAGGAAATCTTTTTTCTAGGAAATCCTTATCCATATGTCTTGCATCTATATATACACATTCGCTCCAGGTATCATACATTTCTCTGTAAATACTTTGTGAAACAATATCTCTCGGAGCAAGTTCTTTGTCAATATGATATTTTTCCATAAAACGAATACCTTCGGTATTAACTAGATAAGCTCCTTCGCCACGTACTGCTTCGCTAATTAAAAACTTTTGCCCCGGAGTCGTTTCTTTTGAATTATAGAAAACTGTTGGATGGAATTGAACAAATTCCATATCTTTAACTTTTACGTTAGCTCGGTATGACATCCCTATTCCATCTCCCGTTGCTCCGTGCGAGTTAGTGGAATCTTTATATACAGCTCCTATTCCCCCAGTTGCAATAACGGTTTTGGCTGAAAAAACATATCCATAGTCATTTTTATCAGAAATGATTTTTGCGCCATAACAAACATTATCTCTGAATATTAAATTATATCCCATGTAATTCTCAATTATTTCAACATTTTTTCTAGATAAGATATGCATTTTTAAAGTTTCCATTATGTTTTTCCCAGTAGCATCTCCTCCTGCATGTAAAATTCTTCGCGAAGAATGCCCGCCTTCTTTGGTTAAAAGAATTTTCCCAGTAGCATCTACATCAAACGGAACTCCCATTTTTATCAATTCTTCGATATTTTCTTTAGCCTCATAAACTAAAGCTTTAATTGCTTTGTTTTCAAAAAGATCTGTTCCTGCTTTTAAGGTGTCTTCAATATGTTTAGCAAGTATCTTTTCATCAGTTTCTAATTCTCCTGCTATTCCTCCTTGAGCGAGTGAAGAGTTACTAGCACCTAATTTTTCTTTACTAATAATAGTTACTTTTAAGCTACTATCAATGTTTAAGGCTGTGTATATACCACTAAGTCCAGCCCCCAATATAA
>JAQUUM010000035.1 GCA_028693885.1 Bacilli bacterium | reverse complement strand
AAGCAAATTTATAATACCAGTTAATATATTACCTATAATAGTATCTAAAAAACTTTCTTGCGTAATATAAATATAAAACATAATTTCAAGAATAAAAGTTATTATAATTCCTAATACTATAAATCTTTTTTGATTAAACATTTATAATACCTCTTGCTTTTAATGCTTCATAAACTATCGCAAGAGGAAGCCCTACTACATTATAATAATCACCTTTTATAAAACTTATATGTTTTCCAAAAGCTCCTTGAATAGCATAACTTCCAGCTTTATCAAAAACATCTTCACTGCTTAAATAGATTGCTATTTCACTATCTGTTAATGTATTTACTTTAACTAAAGTTTTTGAATGAAATAAAACATATGAATCTTTATCTCCAATAAAAACGGCAGTTATTACAGTATGAGTATTACCAGATAATTTTCTAAGCATTGAAAAAGCATCTCTTTCATCTTTTGGTTTACCTAGAATTTCACCTTTTAATTCTACAATTGTATCAGCCGCTAATACTACAGATTCACTATTTCTATTTAAAACATCAATTCCTTTTAAATATGCTAATTTACTAACATATTTCAAAGGGTTTTTTATTCCAATATTTTCATCTACTTTACTTACTACAACTTTAAACTTAACTCCCATTTTAGTAAGTAATTCTTGGCGCCTAACTGACGCCGACCCTAAAATTATCTCTTTCAAAACATCACCTCATATGAAACTTCTTTTTAAATTCATGAATAATTTGACCACGATACAAAACAATCGTAAGTATTAAACTTGCAAGTGAGCATGATGCTAAAACAATCCAAGGCCAAGATATTTTAATAACCCCAACAAAACCTAATAAAATTGAAAACAAACCTAAAATTAAATATACATAAAAATACAAAATGTTTGTTAGTCTTCTTTTAAATTGAATAAAAAATATAATACTTAATGCTATAACTGCTGAAAAACAAATAATAGGAATAACTACATTAATTGCCCACCCACTATTACCTGCCATCTGATCTACTAAAAACAAAAACAAACTAACAACAATTGCAATTTGAACAACTTTTCTCAAAATTCCAGATTCAACCATTGCATCAGACATAAAAACAAACCAAAAAACAGCTTGTCCACCTATAACATATAAGAACCACATCTTCCCGCCAATTGCTAAATTAACTATTAAAGTGATTAAAGATGTTATTAAAAAGAAATATAAAATTATTTTTTTTAATAGTACGATATCAAACGCCTTTTTCTTATACTCAGGATACATTCCTATATCTTCTATTTTCATCGCTCTTTACTCCCGTATATATCAACATTAACACCTAAATCAATTAAATGCTTAAGTATAGTTTCTTCAAAAGTATTTTCTTTAATAGCTTTATTAATTGATAAAATACTCTTATCTTTATATGTATTCATTGATACAGCCGCATTATTCAAAACCAAAGTTCCTAAAACACAATCATATTTATCAACATAACTTTCCATACTTTTTCTAACCTTTATAACTCCTAAATTAGAAAAACAAGTAGCATAAGACTTTTCCACATTTGGATAAATAAAAGGCATAACTAAACTTTTTAAAAATAATGGTACGTATTTTAATCTATCAATCAATAGATTAGTTTTAGTCATAATCTTATCTAACTCTTCTTTAGTATTTCTTATTTTTAATTGATTATCTACTTCTTTTAAAACTTCATCAAAATTATTAATATCATGATACCTTATTCTAATACCTGCTACCATTGAAAAATTCTTTAGGGTTCTAGTTGGATAATATTTACGCATATTAACTGGTACTTGAATTTGAATAGTACTATCATCTTTAATTTTCTGTTTTTTAATAGTAGCTTTTACTGCAAAAAACATCATTGTAAGAATCATAACTGAAACTGTAGCGCCATGCTCTTTACATTTAGTTTTTAATTCATTAAAATTCATTTCAAAATTAATAATTTGACTAGGCTGAACTAAAGTTCTAGTTCCTTCGATTTGAAGCGAAGGTTTTTCAACAAAACTTGCTTTTCCACTACTTTTATCAGTTTTAGGAAAATAGTTTTCAAATTCAGCTTCTTGAGCTTCTTCATGTATATCAAAGAAACCAACCTCACTAGTTATTTCTTTTCCCATTAATCTTAAATATTCACCAGCTAAAGTTTCTAAAAAAATTAAAGCACCAGACCCATCAGTTAAAATATGAAAGAATTCAACTGAAATTCTATTTTTATAATAAAGCACTCTAAAAGAAGCATGAATACCATGTGCTACATCCATATACCCACAAGGCACACTTTCTTCTTTTTCTACTTTGAATCTTCTTTTTATACCATCGATATAATGCCAGAAAAATCCATATCTTACAGCAGTTGCGAAATAAGGAAATCTTTTAATCGTAAAATTAAGCGCCATTTGTAATACTTTAGGAATTACTCTTTCATTTAAATACATTGAAACCCTAAAAATACTCATCCATTTAGCACTCATTGCTAAAGGATATGATTTAGCTGCGTGATCTAGCGGATACCAATCATTAATCCTTTTATATTGATAAAATGAATTAAGTTTTTCTAGATTAAGTCTATTTAAAATTTCATCAATACTAACTCCATGATTTAAATAATAAAGTATTATTTGTTCATAATCCTTCATTATTCCTTTTTTATAGTATCTAGCAATTTTAATTTTTTCAGATGTTTCTTCTAAAAAATCTAAAATAATCTTATCATCATCTTTTACCCAACGATTTAAAAGTTTTTTGAATTTTTTTGTTATCATATATGCCTCTTTTAAAAATAAAGTCTTATAACTTGTTAATTACTCTCTTGCTGATCTCTTCTCTTATTTCTAAACTTGGAAATTTATTATTAGCTAATTCTAAAGCCCAAATTACAGCTCCTGTTGCTGGTGGTACACTTAATACCTTACAAAGACATTTTTTCTTTGTTAAAGCATTAATTGTTCTTTCAAAATAGTTTTGCATTATTTTTGATTCAGCTTTTACCCAAACCGAACCAGCCAAAACTATTTCGACTTCACCATCAAAATCTAGATTACTAACAACCCCCCCGGCACTTCTTGCTAAAGCAAACGCAACTTCTTCTAAAATGCTAATAGCTACACTATCACCTTTATCTGCTTCTATAAAAGCTGCTTTTGTTAAAACATTATAATCTACCTTATTAGTTAA
Organism: Bacilli bacterium; assembly: GCA_028693885.1. GTDB lineage: Bacteria > Bacillota_I > Bacilli_A > ML615J-28 > CAG-698 > JAQUUM01. The sequence goes on along the minus strand of JAQUUM010000035.1, from coordinate 6,133 downwards.
ATAAATATCACTTATTTTTTCCATTAAATAAAATTTATCATTACATTCTAATAAGTCCATCACTATTTTAGTTAAACTTGTATTATCACCAAATCTATAAGCTTGATCATATACTTTTTTTATAACTAACCTAGAGATATGTCTACCTCCAGCCTCATCTCCTACAATACCACCAATTCCACCTACTTGAAGTGTATTGCCTAATTTATCAATTCCAGCACTACTAGTACCGGTCCCATTAATAGAACAAACTCCGATACCTTTTAAAGTACCTGCTTTTATACCTAAAAATGAATCATTTACAACTATAAACTTTTTAAAACCCAATCTTACAACAACTTTTTTAAGTTCAGTTTTTTGGCGTGGTGTATCAACACCAGCCAAGCCAAAAACTGCAGCTTTAATCTTTGATGCATCTATATTGTTTTTTGTAAAAAGTTTATCTAAATCACATTTTAAAACCCTATAGGATCCTAAAAAACTATCACTTAGTCCTTCATGACTACAAGTACCACTTCTTATGTGATCAACAAACTCTCCTAATTCATTAAACAAAAAATAATCAGTTTTAGTATTACCGCCATCTACACCTAAAATATATTCCATAAATTATCCCTTATAAAATTGTGGTAAATAAGCTTTATGAGCTTGTTTTAATTCTTCAAAACAAGGTTTAGCTTTTTTATAATCACCAACAAGTGGATTAATTAATAAAGCTCTCATAGCCTCATCCTCATCTCCAGTTAAAGCCGCTTTAACTGCATGTTTTTCATATGCTTTCATCATTTTAGTATAAGCAATAATATGTTCATTATCACATTTAACTTTCAAAGGAATCGCTCCATCTTTTGTAATCTTAGCACATACTTCAACAGCATCAGTCTCATCCATAAAACTTAAAGCGCCTTTATTTAAACAATTAACTACTTGAATATCTCCAATATTATTATAAATTGAATTAACTAAATTAATAGCCACCTCAGAATACCTAGCGCCACCTCTTTTACTTAACTCAGCTGGTTTTTCATGAAGTTCTTTACTTTGGTACTGTTTTAATAAACTTTCTTCTAAATCAACACAAACCTCACCACGTGTCTTTTCAACTTCTTTTGCTTTTTTTAATTTTTCATCTTTATAATAATAGTACTCTAAATAAGATGAAGGAATTGCTTTTACTGTTTTAATTAATTCAGCTGAAAATCCAGTTGATGGAATATTTTTCATAGCCTCAGAATTAACCCCTTCATTAATAGCTTTCTCTAAATAATCAACACCATTTGATTTAATTGATGTAATCCAACTTAAATGATTCAATCCAACAAACTCAACGTCGATATGATCTAAACCAAGACGTTTTTCTAAACTTCCAATCATATTGATTGGAACATTACACAAACCTAACATTTTTACATTAGTATTATTAAGAATTGCTTCTGCTATCATACCTGATGGATTAGAAAAATTAATAAGCCATGCATCAGGACAAAGCGCTTCGATTCTTTTTGCTATATGCATCATAGCCGGAATTGTTCTCATACCTTTAAAGAATCCACCAATACCATTGGTTTCTTGACCAATTAAATCATATTTTAAAGGAATTTTTTCATCTAATATTCTAGCTGGAAGTTTTCCAACTCTAATTTGAACCAAAACAAAACTAGCATCTACCAAAGCATCATCTAAAGAATCCGTTAAAACTACTTTTGTATCTTGCTTAGAAGCTAGAATCATTCTCTTAGCTAAACTTCCAACAATGTTTAACTTTCTTTCATCGATATCCATTAAATATAATTCTTTAACTGGTAAAGAATTATGTTTATTAATTAATCCTTCAATTAACTCAGGAGTGTAAGTACTACCCGCTCCAACAATCGCGATCTTTAAATTATTTTGACTCATTTTCTTTTCTCCTTATTGTTTTTAATATTTTACCTTATGTTTTATTATACTATCTTTTTATTTTTTTTCAAGAAATAAGACAACTTTATCTTATTATTATGTTATAATGTTTTAGCGGAGGTAAATAATTATGACTGAAAAAGAAATTAAATCTCAAATTAATGATTTAGAAGTAAACTCTTTAGAAAAAAACCTATTAAACGAAAAATTCGAATTAATCAAAAATTTGATTAATAATAATATAAATAAACTTTTTGTTTTAAAAGACTTTTTACCTACTAAAAATTTAATTAGAAAAACTAATAATTTAAATGACTTAACAGTCGAAGCACTACTTATATTTTCATTAAAAGAAAAACCAATTAAAGATTTAATTAATCTTTGTTTAAACGAAATCGAAAATATTATCTTCTTAAATCAAGAAAACTTAATCTTTGATAACTTTTCAAGAGATACTACTAATGCATATGCTTGTTTTAATGATGATGCTATTACATATAAATTATATATTCGCTTTGAAAATACTGATTTGTTTAATCAAAGATTTGAAAATTTAGAAATTGATTTATTTAATGAATACCAAAACAAATTCAGTTTATTTGTTAATACGATTAAATTAATTAGGCATTATCAAAAGAAAGAAAACATTTCTACTTTAAGTTTTGAATTATTAGAATTTTTATTAATGTATGGTTTAAAAAATTACAATTCTTTAAACAAATATAGTGACTACTTAAATTCGTTTTTAAAAGCGTTAGATGATTTACTAAATAACTATACTTTATCTTTTAATGAACCCAAATCAATTTCTAAAAGTTTTTATGCTTATTCTTCAATTACAAACGAAAACTTAGCTGCTCATATCAACCCTATCAATGTAAAAGAATTAAGACTCTTTAAAAAAACTCTTAGTTTTTTAATAGAAGAAAACGATATAACAATTATCAACGCTCCACTTTTAACAATCTCAGTTTCACCGATTTATAATGATAAAACAAATACTTATAGTTGGAGTTTTGAAATTAAAAATTTTAATATTAAAAATAGTGGCGGAAGTTATCAAAATAATCCACTTGAAATTAAAACAGCTATTTTAAAAGGAATATTCAAAGCATTAAAAACTATTACTGATAATCCAAACATTCAAACTAAAAATATCAATATCCAAGGCGCTAGTAATAATATCTTAAAATGCATTGAAAAGAATACGGATGAATACGAAAACAATTCAAGAAGAAAAACAATCATCTCACTTATTGAAGAAAAAAATCTAAAAGTTAATTTTATATAATAAAAAGAGGAAGTTTATTTGCTTCCTCTTTCTTTTGTTCTACTCATTTTGAAAAATCATTTTAAATCAAACCCCAAATTATGTATTTTATTACAATGTGGACAGATAATTTCAGCATTATGATTAATTCTAGTTATATTTCTAAAATGCATTGATGCATCAATTTGTTTTTTATAATACAACTCACTATCGCCATTATAATCAAGTTTATAAATCGTACGTTTTTTATAATTTTTAATATCTGTATAAAAATATATCTTTTGAGTTTCAGGACAGATACTTTCTTTTATTTGAGTCATACAACAACTACATAAATAAATATTGTGATATTTATCTTTAGAAAGTTTTTCTCCACAGAAAGGACAGATATCTCTACTAATATCAGAATATATCATTCCTCTTAATAAAATTTGTTGGATTCTTCTAAACGAATCGATATCTTCTATACTGATAAGAACATCATCTCTTTTTAGATAATTTTCCTCAAATTGACTTACAAAAATAACTTCATCAACACCATAACTGTTTTTATATTGAGCTATATTAATATAATCACCCATATTTGATAAAATCAGAACTCTATAATTAACATCTTTAAAAAAATTAATAAATATTTCTTGATTATTATTAGTGATAACACTAACTTCCCACCCCTTAAACATAGTTAGAATATTAAGAGCATTTAAATCTATTATAGTATTAGGAGCAATATCAAAATTGAAATGACCTAAAGCAAACACCAAAAGTATTTGAACATAAATATAATAATTTTGATTTAATAATTCATAATCAATTTGAATTTCTTTCTCTTGAAAAACTACTTGGTTTTTCAAAAGATACTTATATGTTTTATAGACTTGACGATAATCTTTTTGCATTAAAAATATATAAGTTTTTTTCAAAGCTACTTTTCTATTTCGTTTAAGATTCTTTTGATAAACTGGTTTATTAAGTTTAGAATTAATAGCTTGACTGACTTGAGATAATTCACTTAATATTTTTTTTGAAATACCGAAGTATTGACTAAAATCTCTAATATATCCTGTGTGTAGTTTACCTAAAGCTAAGAAGTAATTCACATGATTAATTTTATCAAGTAAACTATATTCTATTATATTACTTGAATACAATAAATTATTTAGAATTTTTCGATTTTTACTTATATATAAAAGAAGCCAATCAATCAAATTACAAAAAACAACATTCTCATAGATTCCATAATAATCCTCATAAATATGAGTTAATAACTTTGTTGGTTTTACTCCTCTTTTTGTTATATCAGAAACATACTGACAATGATTAGCCAAATGAAGTAATGTGTTTTGATTAATAGCACGAACATTTTCAACAGGAAGCACATCCTCTGAATCTTTTAAAATAATAATTGGTTTATTGAAAATGCGCCTTAATGCAGGTATCGCTTTTTTAATAAAATATATATTACTTTCTAACTCTTCAAAATCAAGGTTAGGTTCCACCGTAAACAATGTAATATCATGAACAACGTAATAATCAAATTCAATATATGACATATTTGGGTGAGTTTCCATAAATACTCTAATATTTTGAAGTAATGAGAAAAATCGAGAATATTCCTCTTCACTTATTTTATTATTGTATCTTTTCATATTACTCATTATCAAGTCTTCTTATGAAATCTGCACAGTAATATAACTTTAACTTCTCAAATTCCATTTGAAGTTCTTCTTTATCATCAATTGTTTTAAACTCTAATTTAGAAACAACTTTGCTTAACAATATTTTTTCAATGGCTTCACTTTCAACATTCTCTTGTGGGAAACACACCTTATAAACATTCACAAAATCTTCGATTTGTTTTAAAACACGATTACCAAAAGAAATATTAAATGGCGCTAATAAAATTTCGACACTTTGGATAAGTTCATTACTTTCTGCATCAAAGTTACCAATCATTTTGGCTGCATTTAATAAATTATTTATAGTTTGGTAATCAAAAAATTGTCTTGGTATTGGACTTGAATAATTACGAACTTTAGCAGCACGTTTTACAAAATTCATAGTTTGAGCACGGTCATATACTTTATCAGAAATAGCAAATGTTGTTTCATCAAGATTTGCAGTTCCTACAAACCATACATTTGATGGTATTTTAAGTGTATGTCCATTTTCTAAAGCTTTATAATTAACCTCAACGCCTTGTTCTTTTCTACTTAATTTAACATTACTAAACTTTAATTTTCTTTCATGTTCTTCATTTTCCATAAGTGAAATAAAATCAGAAAAATAATATTCAATTCTAGATAAATTTATTTCATCAAGTAAAATGAATGTGAAAATATTTGGATTTAATGCTGCTTTATAAAGAGCCAATGTAAATTTTTTAGGAGTGTATTTCATAGAAAATTCATTATAATATCCAAGTAATTCATTCTTGTCTTTCCAAGATGACTCAACTTCGACAATTTCACAATTACCAAAAATTGCTTCAGCAAAAATTTTTGGTAAACTAGTCTTACCAGTCCCAGACATTCCTTGAAGAATTGATAATTTACTAGCTGCTAATCCCGCAACAAACGCTGCAATATCTTCTCTTGTATAAGATAAATGAAGTCTTGAATTTCTTGCATATTCAATAATAAAATGAACAAGTGCATTTAATGTTTTTTCTTGTGTTTTAAATGTCTCTCGCATTTCAAGTTCTGTTTCAAATAAATCTGTTTGTTTATCTAATTCAGTAAAAGCAGCACATGGATCAAAATTATAAAACCCTTGATCATCTATTTGAGTTTTTGAATGAGAATCAAATCCATCATTAGACATATTTTTAAACGCACCTAAACCAGATTCAGATAAATACATTTCACCTCGTTCAAATGCTTTTCTAACAAACATTAATACAAGAATTATTGTAGATGCAATAAGCAAGTAAATAGAATCTGTTTTAATCGCATATTGATAATC
>JAQUUM010000034.1 GCA_028693885.1 Bacilli bacterium | reverse complement strand
ACTATTACTAGTATGTATTATTCAGATTATGTAGCTTATGAAAAAGACCCAACTACTTATACAGGTTATGTTATTGAAAAGTGGTCAACAAATGTAGGTGTTTTAAAGTATTTCAAATTAGAAAACAATGCAAGAACTGAGTTTAGTTATGGACACTTTGTTAATGATCCTTTTGAAAATATGTCATTACTTCAATGGTCTCCGAGATGGAAAAATGTAGAGTTTTATTATGAAACAGTTTCTAATTTAAATAGTACTATTGATTATGTTTTTTATAATGGATATGGAGTTGATAGAGAAGAAGTAAGTCGTTTTACATATGACTCTACTAATATGTCAACAATGGAATTTTCTGATAAAATTGTTTACCAAACTGTTAAAGAAGTAGCAGATGATGCAAAAGATTTTACTTTCTTTGATAATGGTTCAAAATATAAAGTTTACTCATATGCATTTAATATAGCTGATGGAAAAGTAAAAGCTTTAGATTTAGATTACATTGTAGGTAGTACAAAAATAGCAATGCTTAATAGTGAAAATTTAAGTGCATATATTTATTCTTTTGTTTTTAGAATTGCTGATAAAGTTATCGCAGATAGCCCAGAACATTGGTTGATTGATAATAATGGTAAATTGCTTCAAAGATTTACTAATGTATCACCAATTTCAGCTCAAAAAGTAATAGATAATCGTTATATTATTTCAGGGAAATTAGTTGATGGAGATTTAGGTATTATTACAGATTTTGCAAATTCTTCGATTATGTCAGTTACTGAAAATGTTATTGTATTAGGTCATGCTACTTCTTTTGGTGTTATTGACTTAGAAGGTAATATTGTTCATGAATTTAAGTATAAAGAAATTGGAAGTTTCTATAATGGCTTTGCAAGAGCTACTTTATATGATAATTCATTTATTTGGTTAGGTGAGGATGGTTCTACAAGAGATTATTCAACTACTTTATCTTATGATTCAACAGTAGCGTATGGTTATACTTTTGAGCAAGTTACTCAAGAAGAAGTAGTGTATTATAAGATTTATTCTTATGGTGAGGCTATTGTTGGGACTATTGCTAATTTTACTAATGTTACAGTAAGTAAAAAAGATAATAAATGTTTATTGAAAGTAATTACAGCGTCTTCTGATACTGAATATTATGTTTTATCATAATTAATCAAAATTTGAAGTTGAAAGCCTAAAATGATTATATTTTAGGCTTTTTTTAATGATTTTTAAATAGTTTTTTTATAATTTGTTGACATATAATTTATAAAATGATAGAATAAATTTATCATAGGGGGATTTATAAACTATTACCCTTAGGAAAAGGAGAAAGAAAAAAATGAAAAAAAGTGTACTATTTTTATCGTTACTAATGATTTTTGCGCTTGTTCTTTTCACTGGCTGCGATGGCTTGCTTGGTGGTGGAGAAGGCGATCCAACAGCGGTTACATCGTTTGAAGTTGAAGATGACAGTGCTGTAGAAATGACTTATACTGCTAGTAGTGATGATGCAATGTTGAGAGCTATGGTTGTAATGGGTCAAGCTCAACAAGGCGATCAAGCTTCACAATATCAAGCACAATTCACAATGATGAAACAATTTATGAATTATGCTAAGATTACTGAAGCTCAAATCGTTGCATTGGCTGATTTGATTGAAGCCAATGAAAGTTTGGGAGATATTTTTGGAAGTGATACACCTCCAACTGCGGCTCAAATTACTCAAATTTTAGATTTTTATAAGGCTGCAATCGGAATTATTGGAAATGATGCTGCTGGTAAGTTAGCTTATCATATGGTATTACAACAAGCAGAAGGCGATGCTGAAGTTATCGCTGCAATCGAAGCTGCTGGATATGATACTTTTGTAGTTTCTAGTAGAATGTTGTTTGCAGTTGTTAATAGTATAATTTGGAGTATTGATTCTTCAGATGTAACTTTAATTGCTTCATTAGTTGAAAGTGGAGAAGAACCAACAAATGCTGAAATTGTTCAACTTATAGGTATTGCTTCAGATTCTTTAGAAGCTATTAGTTTAGAAGATACTGTATGGACTCAATTCTTTACACTAATTTCTACTAAGATTGATGAACTTGCTCCATTACTTCCAGAGGATTCTGCTCCATCTGAAGGTATGACTTCTGAAGATGCAATTGCTGCTGCTCAAGATATGCTTGCATTCTTAGGAACTTATATGACTACTAACTTAAGATTCTTAAGTGAAGCTCTTGATCAAATCGATGTTGCATTCTTAGACGTTGCTAGTGCTGATGCTTGGGAAAATGGGTATTGGGATGATGCTACTGATACATATGTAACTGTATATTATATCAATGATGTTGAAGTAACAGAAGATGAATATAAGAAACATGAATTTGAAGTTATGGGACAAGTTTTTGGTATAGTAGTAGAAGCATACAATGCATTACCAAGTGCATCTAAAACAAAAATGCAAGAACAAGTTGAAGATGCATTAGAAGTTGCTAATACAACTATTGAAGAACAAGCTGATGAAGCTTATACATATACTGGTACAACAAGTACATTTGCAGATGTTATCGCTGAATTAGAAGATTTAGCTGCAGTAAACTTTGATAGTTTAACTTATGAACAAGTTGAAACTGAATTTACTGATAGTTTACCTATCCTTCTTCAATATCTTGGTGCACAAGCTCCTTATGTATATTTAATGGCTTCAGAAAGTATGAATTCTGCTGAATAAGTATTAAATTAAAAATTTAAAAATAAATAATAATAGCAGCAAGCAATTGCTGCTATTATTTATAAAAGGATAAAATATGGGAATCAATATAAGTGCTAAAAACATTTCAAAATCATATAATAATAATTTTATATTTAAAAACTTGCATCTAGATATTGCTGCAGGGTCTTTTGTATCAATTATGGGTGCATCAGGAAGTGGAAAATCAACTTTGCTTAATGCTTTAAGTGGTAATGATTATGTTGATAAAGGAAATATTTTTTTTGATGGAGTTGATATAACCAAACTAAATGATAAAGAAATGGCTTTGCTTAGGAAAACTAAGTTAGGTTTTGTTTATCAGTTTTTTAATTTAATACCAACATTAAAAGTAAAGGATAATATTTTATTACCAATCTATTTAAAAAACCAAAAAGTATCAACAGTAATAAAGCATTATGATACTTTATGTAATATTTTAGAAATCAAAGCTTTGGAAAACAAATATCCAGATCAGATTAGTGGTGGTGAGCAACAGCGTGTTGCTATTGCTAGGTCTTTAATATACAAACCTGAGGTTCTAATGTTAGATGAGCCAACTGGTAATTTAGATAGTCAAGCAACATTAAAAGTTATGGAGTATCTTTCAAAAATACATAAAGAATATAATACTACAATTATTCAAGTAACACATGATGAAGAAACTATAAAATATGGTACTAAGACAATTCATTTAGTAGATGGCAAAATCAAAGAATAATTTTAAGAAAAGGTATATCTATGTTTGTTTATTTTAAACATATATTTAATAGCATAAAAAGAAAACCAACTCAACCAATTATAATTATAGTAACTATAGCCATTGCTGTGGCTATCTTTTTAGCAACTCTTGCTGTAAAAGATGTGTTTGCTAGTTTTGCTGTTATTAAATATAAAGCTTCAGCTGGTGATACTGATATTAGTATTAATGTATCTTCTCAGTCAGAAGTTAGGTTTATGGAAATCACTAAAGCCGAGGAATTGCTTGATGAAGGTGATAAGGCATATGGGATATACACAGTTACTAGTATTTATGATGATGGAGTAAAAAATCATACTGCGAATATTTATGCTACGGATTTAAATAAAATAAATGAATTCAATTCTTTTGAATTAGAAAGTTTTGCAGGTCTTGGTCAAAGTCAAATTAATAACAAAATCATCATAAGCGAAGAATTTGCTTCTAAACATAATTTAGAATTAAATGATGAAATATATTTAAAAGTGTTTGATTTTGATAAAAGATATGAAGTTGCAGGTATTGCTAAAAATACTGGGCTTTTCTTTAATCATGATGTTTTAGCTCATGATGAGGCTATCATTGATAGTATCTGGCGAGGCTTAGGCTTAGGTTTTGTTAATACTCCTATTTACAATAAAATTTTAGTAAAGCTTGCTGATAAATCCACTTTAGAAGAAAAAATAAATATATTCAAAGCGAGTGATTACTTTTCGGATAAAGAAATAATTTTATCAGATAGAGGGTCAGATACTTTATTACTTGATGCACAAGGAAAGTTGCTGCTTATAATAGCTCTTTTAGTTGGTTTGTTAAGTATTGTGATAATTTACTCATCGGTAGTTTTATTGATGGGCAATAGAATTGATTCGGTTGCAATTTTCAAATCTGTTGGTGCAACAAAGAACCAAATGAATTTATTACTGTTATTAGAATTGTTAGTTTATGCAATTATTGGTAATATTATTGGACTATTATTATCGGGAGTATTTTTAGATATTCTAACAAAAATTTTAAACATAGAAGGATTAAGTTTAGAGACGCTTCCTATATATTATGTATATTCTTTTGGATTTGGTGTTTTGTTAATTATATCAAGCGGGATATTTCAAATTGTTGGAACGACTAAAAAAAGTTTGACTGAACTGCTAGTAGGAATTAATAAGAATTATAGTCTTATAAATATAAAAGTGTTAGCAATGCTTGTGGTTATATTTATAAGTTCTTATGTAATGATGTTTTTTATACCAACAGAATATATCATTTATTATAATTTGTATTTGTTTATATTAACTTGTATATTAATAATATATTTATTGCCATATGTAGTTAGGTTAATATATAAGATTATAGAAAAGATTTTTACTGATAATAAAAAACAAGGATTGATTAAAATTGTATCTAGATCAAACAATAGAAATAAGAGTATTTTAAATACTAATAGGCTTTTTATATTTAGTTTAATTTTAGCTACGTTAATTTCGACTTTTGTAGGAATAGTAAAATATGAAATAAATAGATTAGAAAATGCTTATGTGGGAGACCTCCATATTCAAAATATTGCTGACCCACTTGATACTACTTATAATACGGTTTTAAATACAGATGGAATAAGTAGTGCTAATAAATATTTATTTGTTACTAATTGTTTGCTTTTTGGAGAGGACAATCTTGATCTTATTGCATTAAATCCTCAAGAAATAAGTGAGATTTTAAATGTTAGTGAGTTTAAACTTCAAACTCTTGATTTTAGTAATGATGAAATTTTATTACCTGAAGGTCTTATTATCAGAAATAATTTAAAAATTGGCGATTCTGTTGTTATAAATATTGGTAGAAATGAAGTTAACTTCATTTTAAAAGGTAGTTTAGATTCGCCATTAATGTATTTTATTGCAGATATAAATTATGTAGACTTGGGCTATAATGGGTTATCTTTAAAACTTGATGAAGAAAAAGCAGAAATTGCTTATGAAAACTTAATTCTCGAATTTAACAACAAGCCATATATCTTTTTAGAGTCAAGAGATATAAGTGATTATTTTATAGATATGCTTACATCTTTTATTAGACTATTTAATGCTTTTCTTATTTTAGTGATTTTAATTGTATTAGTAGGATTAATAAATAACTTAGTAATAGCTTTACAAGAAAGGCGAAGTGAATTTAAAATTCTGTGGCAAAATGGTTTATCAAAAATGCAATTTTTAAAATTGATAAGTCTTGAATCAAGCATAAATAGTTTTGGGGTTATAATATTAGGAGTTATTTTCTCAAGTTTATTGGTAAGACTAATAATTCTAATAACTAAGCCAATGGGAATATTTTTTACCATTAAGGAAGATATAAGTATATATTTGATAATTTTTATAGGTGGATTGTTTATCTATCTAGTAGTTAATTTCTTAATAGCATATTTTTATGATATAAAAAGTAAGAATAAGGAAATTTATTAAACAATAAAAAATGTAAGGTAACTTGCATTTTTTGCTTAATAATGGAAAAATATTTTTTTTTGGTGTATAATTATTAAAATTGAGGTGATAAAAAATGGATAATAGTACTATTACTGTTTTTGGGATTTGTGGGTATAGTATTTTTATGGAAGTTGAAAATTTCCATAAAAAAGAAGAAACCCTAATTTCAAATACTATTCATGAAGAAATAGGCTCAAAAGGGTTTAATCAGGCTTTAACTATTTCTAAGCAAGGATTAAATGTTAATTTTATATCTTCGGTAGGTGATGATGTTTTTTCAAAAATAGTAAAAGATGAATTTAAAAAATATAAAATTAATTATTATATCAAAGAAAAACCAGGTAAAACAGCATTCGCTTGTATTCTAACTAATTCAAAAGGAGATAACCAGGTTACTGTTTATCCTGGTGTTAAACTTGAACTATTAGATCTAGATTTTAAAGAAATAGAAGATTTGGTTAAAAAAAGTAGTTTAGTTTTATTACAACTAGAAATACCTAATGAAATAAATTTTAGAATAATAGAAATTGCTAAAAAATATAAAGTAAAAGTTATTTTAAATCCTGCACCTTCTAAAAATTTTTCTGAAGAGTATTTTAGATATGAATTGCTAATGACTCCTAATGAATGTGAAGTTAAAGAAATTTTTAAAATTGATGATTTAAATGATTATGAAATTTTAAAGAAAAAATTTAAAACTAAAGGAGTTCAAGAAATTGTTATTACTTTAGGTAGTAAAGGTGTTTTGGTATATGATGGAGATTTTAAAAAAATAAAAACAGATAAAGTTAAAGCTATAGATACAACAGGAGCTGGAGATGTTTTTAATGGAATGTTGGCGTATATGCTTGTAAAAGAAGAAAGTTTATATAATGCTGCTTTAATGGCATCTAAAGCAGCAACTACAAGTGTTTTAAAAAAATATGTTCTAGAGGCGATTCCCTCTTTAGAAGATATAAAAAATAAATAAATAATTTTTTAATAAATCCAATAAAAACGGTTAGTTATTTGTTTATTAAATGGGAAAATAATACTTATAATTATAATGCCATTTATAATTAGCAGGGGGAACTGTGGCGGACAAGCAAAGATTAGAAGAGTTAATCTCTTTACTAAAAAATGGTAAAATGGAATTTTTTGATGAATTCTATTATGAAACTAAAAATAATGTATATTTTACTATAATATCTATTTTAAAAGATCAAAGTTTAGCAGAAGATATTATGCAAGATACATATTTAAAAATATTAGATTCTCTTTCAATGTATAAAGAAAATTCAAATCCATTCGCTTGGATCATAACGATAGCTAGAAATCTATCTTTAAATGAATATAACAAGCGTAAAAAAGAAGTATATGTGGATCAATATGAAAAAGAAGAAGTTTATGGTAGTGTTGAAAGAGTAAGGGATGAAGAAGATACATTAATGAAAACAATGTATGAGGTTCTAAATCCAAAGGAAATAGAAGTTGTTGTAATGCATGTTGTTCAAGAAATGACGCATAAAGAAATAGCTGAGGTAGTAAAAAAACCTTTAGGGACGGTTTTATGGATTTACAATAATGCATTAAAGAAAATAAGAAAGAAAGTGGGTGATGAAGATGAAAAAAATAACTGAAACTGAAATTATCAGTAAGATAAAATCTGAGTTTAGTGAAATAGTTGTGCCTGATTTAGCATCAAATATCATGGCAAAATACAATCTTCGCCCAGTAGCAGAAAAAATAGAAACTAAAAAGCAAAGAAGAAGTATTTTTAATTTAAAATATGCGATGTCTTTAGCAATGATTTTAGTTATATCTGTTGTAGTTGTTTTAGCAGTAACAGCTACTCAAAATCCTGTTGATGATGGTAGTGATCCTATCATCACTCAAACAAGCAATGCGATGGCTATTGAATCTATTTCAGCTCTTTATATGTTTAGTGAAGATTCAGATGTAGAGCCAATGGATTTTGGTGGACCTATTGGAGAAGGACCTGGAACAGGCTTTATGCCACCTGAAACTCCTCCAGTAGATGATCAAGAGATGGCAGTTAGAATGCATAGATTTTTAGTTCTTTCTGAGCAAATGATTCAAAATACGAATAATATTACAATTGAGGATTTAGAATCAGATTTAGTTGGTTATAGTTATAAAGAAAAAGTTACGATTCAAACTTATTTAGAGAATGCTATTGAATATGTATTTTATTATAATATTACAAAGGGAACTATAGAAGATGATGATTATAGTTTTGAAGGACTTATTAATTATAATGAAAAGGCTTATCAAGTAAGCGGTGAAAAATCCGTAGTTTCTGATAAAAGAATGCTTAATTTAGTTGTTAGAGAAAATGCTTTAAATTGGGTAGAAGTTGAAAAAGATCTAGATTCTACAGAAAATGATACAGAATATAAAGTGTATAATAATAGTCAAGTTGCTTATGAGGCAACAATGAAGTTTGAACGAGTTAATGATAATACAAAACTGAATTTTGAATATCGTAAAAATCAATTTATTGAAGAATTTATATTCGAAAAAGCACCTCTTGAAGAAGGAAAAGGCATGACTGTAAGACACCGTGCTAATAATCAAGAGAAGGAAGTAGATGTTTATATCGTTGATGGTCAAAATACACAACAGAGACGTTATGAATATCGTTTTGGTCAAAATAAAAAATATCAATTTGATAATCCGTTTGGACCAAAAGAAATGCCAAGTGATGGCATTCAAAATTAATTAGGTTTTTAGATTCCCCAATCTGAAAATAGAGGTGTATTATTTTCCCAATAATTAAAACCTCTTCTTCCCCTCCCAATAAGAAGAATAGACTCAAGTCTATTCTTCTTATTCATTTATTTGCGCAAATCTCCTTGCAATAAGTTAATGATTTTGTTATAATATAATTGCTTTTTGAACAAAAATATATCATGATTCCAAGGAGGATTATTAGAAATGGATTACAAAAGCGCAGCCAAAAATTTTTTAGAAAACGAAAAACAATTTCAATTAGGTATGATTCCGACAGAACAACCTAACCCAATTACAAAAGGATTAAGTTCTGTTTTACTTAAAGATACTAAAGCTGGAATTAAAATGATTTTAGATGCTGATAGAGATATCCCTCGTGCCGTTAATGATGCAGCTAAAACTCAAGAATTCAAAAATTTAGTAAAAGATATTAAGAAGGCTATTGATAATAGAAAGACAATTTTATTATCAAGTGTAGGAGCTTCTGGAAGAATGGCAGCCCAAATTGATGGTGGTTGGAGATATTTTTGGTCTTCAGTTACTCAAAGAATACCTAGATTAAAAGAAAAGTTCATTGAAATTTCTAATTTAACTGTAAGTATGATTACAGGTGGAGATAGAGCCTTAGTTCGTTCAGTTGAAAATTATGAAGATTATATGAGTTTTGGTCGCCAACAAGTAGTTGATGCTAATGTAGGAGTTGGAGATTTAGTAATTGGTCTTGCTGAATGTGGATTATCTGCTAGTATTAATGGTTCAGTTTTAGAAGCAGATGATAGAGGCTGTACTACTTATTATGTATATTACAACCCAAAAGAAATTTTATGCAAATATTTAGATAGAGTTAGAGTGGTTTTTGAAAGAGAAAATATTCAAAAAATTTATTTATATGCTGGAAATATGGCAATTGCAGGATCTACACGTATGCAAGCTGCGACTGTACAATTATTAGCAGTTGGCGCTGCTTTAGAAATAGCTGGATGGCAATGGTTAAAAGAAAATTTAACAGAAACTGAACTTTCAATTTTAGGAGATGGTGCTTTTGAAATTGAAGAATACACTGCTGAGTATAAAAATATGCTAGATCAATTATCAAGTGAACCTGCAATTAGCGGAATTGCTAAATATATTGATTATGAAGCAGAAACATATAAAAATGGTGGGTTGATTACTTATGCTACTCATGACTATCAACTTGACATTATGACAGATACTACTGAAAGGCAACCAACTTTTACAA
>JAQUUM010000033.1:7736-9976 GCA_028693885.1 Bacilli bacterium | reverse complement strand
TCAACATCATTATCAAATGGATTAACTGTGAAAGGAACTTCTACAGTTTGAACAAAGTTATTAATATTATTAGCACCTTTGTAATAAGTGATTGTTGCATTTAAAGTCATTGCAACAGGAGCACTAACTGGAGCTACCAAAGAACCATCATTATTTAATACAGCAGTATTAGATGAAGTCCAAGTGATTGTTGCACCAAATCTTAAGTCTAAGCTTGGTAAGTTAACACCTGATTTTGTACTACCATTCATCAAATCTGTTAATACGCCATCTTCATCAGTTGTCATAAATTCAATTTTTTCTGCTTGAGAATATCCACCAGCTAAAACAGTGAATTTTCTATTTTGATTTTGACTATTTCTATTTAATCTTACTTGTAAAGGAACATAACTGTCATCATTACCACGAGTATAAACTCCTTCATTTGAAATTACTGATGTAACATCAGATGTCCAAGTAACAGTAACTCCTTCAAATACAAATCCAGCAAAATCCATATTTCCAGTTGCTCTAAATTCAGCATCTGTATAACCTTTATCTTCTAAATAAGCATCTAATGCAGCTAAAGCTTCAGCTACGATTACATCATCAGTTTTTGCAAGCACTACTACTTCAACATCAAAATTAATAACTGTAGAATTAACTGTTACAGTAGTTGCAATAGTAACAACTGTATTATTAACCCCTTGAGTTGCAATAAATGAAGTAACAGGTAATGCATCTATTTCATATTCAATTAAAGCACCAGTATATGCTGGTAAATCAAAATCTTCTCTAGTAGATGCTGGAATATTTGAAATTATAAAGTTCTTAGCTTGGTAAGCTAATAATACATCAGCATTTCCTGGAGCTATAACTGTTATATCAAATGTATAACTTACAACACTATCACTAATAGTAATTACAGCATCACCAGTTGTTACACCTGTAACAACACCAGTGCTATTAACTGTAGCAACTGCTTCGTTATTTGAAGACCAAGTAATACCAGTTCCAGTTAAAGAAGATAATAACGGAGTAGTTTCTCCTACTAATACATAAGAAGATCCAGTTATACCCGCTAAGTTAACATCTTTTGCAATTGTAAATGCTACATCAAAAGTCTTAGCTTTTCCACCATATGTTAAGTTAACTGAAATTGTTTGTCTTAAATCAGTTGGTCCTGGATTATATTCAAACACTGTACCAGCTGCATGAAAACTTCCATCATAAATATATCTAACTAAAACATCAGGATCAGCATCATAAGTAGGCAATGTATAATCCTCAGTAATAACTGCAGGTAAAATTGCTTTTAATCCAGTTTCAACTGCATTAATTTTGTCCATTTTTTGAACATCAGTTTCAATCACTGTAAACTCAACAGTTGCTGTGATAGTAGTTAATTCAGTTGAAGTTGCAGTAACATTTACTGTCCCCTCACTTACAGCAGTAAGTAACCCTGTAGCTGAAATAGTTGCTACTTCCTCATCATCAACAGCCCATGTTACAGTTTGAGTAGCACCAACAGGTGATACAACTGCCGTAAACTGTTTTGTTTGAGCCACATTAAGTGATTCTCCACCTTCATAAATAATTAAGACTTCTGTTGGTGTGTTGTCAATAACTACAACATCCTCACCGCCAAAGAAGTCACAGCCAGCTAAGAATAAGCCTAGCATTAAGACTACGATAAATAACGCAAACTTTTTAATACTCATTTAATTAATTCCTCCTATATTTTTAAAGTTTAAAGACAATATTATTTTACCTTTTTTATAAGTAAAAGTCAACAAAATACAACAATTAAAGATTTTTTTATTTATATTACTTGAATTATTCGTTTATTTTTTTAAAAAATCAATTGTTTGAGAAAATAAACTAATCCTTGAATCAACATTATCATAACCATGTCCAGCATTTTCAATAATTGAAAATTTTGCTTTTGGAAATTCTTTTGAATATTTTTCACCAAATTCATAATTTACTGCTAAATCTTTTTTACCATGAATTATCAAAACAGAATTTCTAAAATTCTTAAGATTTTCATATGGTTCAAATTTTCTAAAACTTTCTACTAAATTTTCACTTATCTCAAATCCTAAATAATCAGCATGTCCGTTTTCTAACTTAGGATTTCTTAAATAATAGTTTTCAATAATTTGTTTAATGTTTCCAGCAGGTGACCATAAAACTAAAGCATCAACAACTTGTGGCAATTTTGTTGCCATATGAGCCGCTATAGCTCCTCCCATACTAAA
>JAQUUM010000033.1:0-7636 GCA_028693885.1 Bacilli bacterium | reverse complement strand
GTAATTGGTTCTTCTCCTGTTATTGCTTCAACAGGAAAACTAACTATATTAGCTAACTTACTATTTATAGAAGTAACAATAGCTCCAGTTATAGCTCCCACTTCTTTTGCATATTCAATTCCGCCAATTACATAAGGAGTTCTTCCGCTAGCCGCAATCCCTACTACAACATCATTTTTAGTTAAATTTATTTTTTGTAAATCTTCTTTTCCTAAATCAAACGAATCCTCAGCGCCTTCAACTGCTTTTACTAAAGCGCCCATCCCACCTGCCATCAAACATTGAATAGTATCAAAACTAACCCCAAACGTAGGTGGACATTCAACAGCATCAAGCACACCTATTCTTCCACTAGTTCCAGCTCCCATATAAATAAGTCTACCATCTTTATAAAAAGCTTCAACGATTTTATCAACAAGTGGTGCGATTTGAACTAAAGCTTCTTTAACTGCAAATGCTACTGTTTGATCTTCTGTATTAATCTTTTTCAAAATCTCAATTGTTTCTACTTGATCTATATCAATCGTACTTAAATTTCTTTGTTCAGTTCCTATCTTTTTTAAATCTACTGCCATTAAAATCTTCCTTTCTTCTTGGGCTTAAAGTAATATTGCCTAAAATGACTTCTTCCTTTGCATGAGTTACACTAATCAAATTACTTGGTTTACAATTTAAAGTTTGGTATCCTAAAACAACAAAAGCCAGCGCTTCTTTAGAATCAGAGATTTCAGATTTTACAACATCTGATGCTAATTCTTCTTTTAGTCTTTTCATAATATAACTATTATGAGCACCACCACCGCTAACTATTAACTTATCAAATTTTGGAATAAACTTGCCTAAATTATAAACTATTCCAAAAACCGTAACTTCAGCTATTGTTCTTACAACATCTGCTTTATTAGCTTTTTCTAAATTATATTTAATAATTACCTCTTCCATAAAAGAAGCACTATATTTTTCTCTACCAGTTGATTTAGGAGGCATACCTAAAATAAATTCATCTTGTTTTAAATATTCTAGCAATTCAGGAATGATTTTACCCGAGGTTGCTATATCACCATTTTTATCATAGTTTTGATTAAAATATTTTTTTGTAAAATAATCCATCATGATATTGCCCGGCCCACAATCAAAAGCAATCACATCACTACTCTTAGCACATTTTGGTAGGTAAGTAAAATTACTAACACCACCAATATTAAGTAAAACCAAATCTTCTTTATCACTAACATAAAGCATATACTCAGAAAATGGTACAAGCGGTGCACCTTCACCACCAGACGCAACATCCATTACCCTAAAATTAGAAACAGTTTTAATATTAGTTAAATAACTTATAACACTAGCTTCACCTATTTGCATAGTAGAGGGCACTACTCCTCTTGGGTCATGCCAAATAGTTTGGCCATGACTTGCAACAAACTCAATATCTTTATAATCTAACTGAGTACTTTCTAACACTTTATCAATTGCTTTTTTAAAATAATGCCCTAACTCAAAATTAAGTGATGAAATCTCATCTAGACGAGCTGTTTCCTTATTTAAGTTTCTCATTAACTTACTCTTAAAAATATCATCATATTCTAAAGTAATAAAATTAACAATTGAAAATTTTTCTAACTCATTAATTTCAACAAGACAAGCATCAACTCCATCTAAAGAAGTCCCACTCATCAAACCAATAGCATACATTCTATTACCTCTTTTTAAAATATTTTTACTGGCAAAGTACCCCTAGCATTAATTTCTCTTTTTAAATATCTAATTACTGTTCTAACTGAATTAGGTGTATATTCATATAAACAAGCATAGTTTTTAATATTTCTAATCTCTAAAATATCATAAGGATTTCTAAGAGATAATACATAAACTTCCTTTTTATTTTCTAAAAGTTTATTAACTAACTTTGCTTGAGTTGGAAAACTCTTAACGTTGTAAGTACAAACTAGTACTTCTCTTGCACTATTTGCTTTTTCTAATATTTTATCAATTTCTTCATCTGTCATAGTTAAAGGCATTTGAACACAATTAATCTTAGGTAATTCTTGTTTAACTAAATCAATGATACTTCTAGCCGAAACTTTATCCTCAGCAATAGTAGTAGCAAAAGGGATTGGTGCTAAAATTAGTGTGTCTTCTAGCAGTTCAATATTATTCCCCATGACTCTAGTAAGAGATGCATCAACAATTCGCTGAGCCGTTCTTTTGTGTTCAATATTAACAACCTTTGCTTTAGCAAAACCATAATCTAAACCATAATAATATTTATTTAAAATTTTTAAAGACTCACTTTTAGCAGCTAAAATTCTTTTAACTTTTTCATCAATTTCAGTTTCTTTTATATCTCCACTTAGAACTGCTTTTTCTAGCAATTCTAATGCTTTTATTTGTTTTGACTCCGAATGAGAAATACAAGCCAAATCAAGCCCTGCTTTTATTCCCATAACAGTTCCTTTTTCAGTTGTATAGATATTATCAATAGCTTTCATTTCCATACAGTCACTAACTATCAAACCATTAAATCCTAATTCTTTTCTAAGCAAATCAGTCAATACTTCTTTTGATAAAGTAGCTGGTGTATTATTAACAGTATATTCTTTAAAATCGATATGAGCAGACATTATAGCTTTAACGCCACTATTAATAGCCGCTACAAAAGGAACCAACTCAACTTCTTTAATTCTTTCTTTACTGTGAGTGATTCTAGGAAGTCCTAGATGCGAATCAACCGCAGTATCACCATGACCTGGGAAATGTTTAGCTGTTGCAATTATTCCCTCTTCTTGAATTCCAGATATAAACGAAACTCCATACTGTGCAACCTTAGTAGGATTATCACCATAGCTTCTAACACCAATTACTGGATTAGCAGGATTATTATTAACATCTAAAGATGGAGCTAAATTCATATTAATTCCAAGCGCCAATAATTCCTCACCCATGATTTTACCAATTTCATAAGCATCATCAATACTAGTAGCTCCAAGCGTCATATTTCCAGGACAAAAAGTAGCCCCATCCATAATTCTAGTAACCATTCCCCCTTCTTGATCAATTGAAATCAAAGGAATAGTAGAGGTTGCCTGCTTTACTTCTTCATGAATCTTCTTACATAAATTATATAATTGTTCAATTGATTTAATATTACGAGCAAACAATATAATGTTTGCCACCTTATATTCTCTAATCAATCTTTTTAAATGATCATTAAACTCATAACCATCAAAACCAATGATTAATAATTGTCCTAATTTTTCTTTTAAATTCATAATTCACCTAATATAATAAATATTTTTTTCTAGTCTTTGCAAATATTTTTGTTTCTTTATCGATTATTGAAAATAATTTATCAATCTCATATTTATCTTCTTTTATATAATCACAACCAGTATTAAACTCAAGCATACAAGGGCGTCCTTCTGTATAAGGAGGTAATACTTTAAAATCATTTGGATACATTTTTCTAACAACATAAAGCATTAACCAACCAACCTTTACAGCTTTAAATTTATTAACATCTAATACATGTACTTCAACACCACCACACAAAAGTTTTTCATTTTTAGAAAACATTGGCGTAAAGTAAAGTGCTCTAAAGTGAACCCCTGGAAGTTTATAACTATTAAGCTTTTCAGCATAATCAACTGGATTTATCCATGGCGCTCCAACATAATGAAATGGTGCAGTTGTTCCACGTCCTTCAGATAGATTAGTTCCTTCAAAAATACAAGTAGCATTATACACTAAAGCAGTCATCGGAGTAGGAAAATTTGGCGAAGGCATTACCCATGGTAATTTAGTATCCGGATAATACATTTCTCTTTTATAATTTTTCATTAAAATTGTATGAAGTTTACAATTTATTTCATATTCATTATTAAACATTTTAGCCAATTCAGCTATAGTTAGACCATAACGTTGAAGTATTGGATAGTATCCAACAAAAGAGCGAAACTTCAAATCTAAAATGTTTCCTTCGAATTCTTTAGCACTAGCAGGATTCGGTCTGTCAAAGATAACAAATTCTTTATCATATTCCTTACAAGCAGTCATCGCATAAGCCATAGTGTAAATATATGTATAAAACCTTGACCCAGCATCTTGAATATCCATACACAAAACATCAATACCATCCATCATTTCTTTGGTTGGTTTTCTATCTTTTCCATATAAACTATGTACAATACAACCAGTCTCACTATCAAAATACGCTTCTAACTTTTCACCTGCTTGAATGTTTCCTCTTACTCCATGTTCTGGTGAAAAAAGTGCTACAAGATTTGTCTTTTCTTTTAAGACATCAATTGAAGACCTAAAATCACTAGTCATACCAGTTGGATTGGTAATCAAGCCAACCCTTTTACCTGCAAAAATACTTGAATACTCATTAATACGTTCAATCCCTAATTTAATCATCTTCTTCTCCTTTTAAATCAAATTTATCGACTGTTTTTATATCATCTTCATTATTTGATAAATACCAATAAATTCCTCTTGTAAAGTTATAACTTACAAAAAGTGGCCCACTGATTCCAATCAAGAACCAAAAAGGAATCAAAAAGCCAATCAAAAGCGATCCAATACTTAAAGCCCAAATTATAAAAAGAATGAAGGTTGTAAGAAAAAATTTCAAACACATAAAAAAACTCATTTTTAAAATATCTTTTATTTTAAAATTAAAATATGTCATTACCATCGGTAAATGTATTAACATTAAACCAACAATAAAAATACAAAACAACATATAAAAAAAGCCAAGTGCATAAATCAAATCAAAATTTTGAAAAGAAAAATCGGCACTTAAAACACTAGGCGCGTAATACCAAGCAGCAAAACCCATAACAATAAAAAAAACTAAAAAGATTAATGTTATATAAATTGTTTTTTTATAATCATAAATCATATTTTTAAAATAAATTTTAAAAATATTACCACTTTGTTTACTTTCTTTAATATCTTTTATTGTTCTAAAAGCAGCAAGATAGGCTGGTATAAAACCTATAAATACAGTTATTACTGAAATAAAAATTACTATTATATTCATTACTATCAATCGCCAAAGCCAGTCAATAAAACTAAAGCCTCTACTATTGACAAATTTTTCCATATCCATTGATTAATCCTCATTTTTTATAAATACACTATGTTTATTATAACATAAAGAGTTATTATAAACAATAAAAAAACTGTGTCTCGCGACACAGTTTTTAAAATCTTATCCGTACTTTCTATTAAGTTCAGCTTCTACAACTGGAATAACCGTAGTCATTGTTTGTTGATAGTCGCCACCTTGAATAATAGTTCTTAAAGCAGGGCCTAAACCATCAGGTTGAGTGAATGAATATACACCTTCAAGTGGATCAAAGAAATATCTAAGATTTGTTTCATTATCACCCTTGTCGTTAATATACATAATCGCTGTAACTGATTCAGGATCATCAGTTAATCTTTGAGCGTTTTGTAATCTTAATTCATATTCATCATATCCTGGAGCATTTTCAACATTTTCTCTAGTCATTAAGAACATGTCATTGATTGCACGATAAACTGACTCTTGATCAGCAGTACGTCCTGTAGCCATAATATAAACAGCTTCATCAGGCATCGCTACTCTAGCGTCTGCTTTTGTCATTGTATCAGCATATGGATAAGGAACATAACCGATGTCGAACAATTCGCCACGATAAGTTGCCCATCTATTATCAGCATTTAAGAACCAGAATTGACCTGGACAGAAAATTGCATTACCAGTATTAAACGCTACAGAACCAGCATCATGATTGAATGCAGGATCAAATGCATTAGCAGTAAACACATCTTTTAATGTTTGAGCTGCAGCAACAGCATTTTCATTTTGATAATCAATAATTAAGTTATCTAAGTTAGCGATTCTAACACCAGCTGATAAAGTCATACCATACCAATAATATACACCATGACCAGATAAAGCAAATTGTCCACTAGCTAATTTAGATTGAGCTTCTAATGCCCAGTCTTTAAAATCTGTATATGTCCAATTATCATCATTAAACATCTTAGCTGGAGTATCCATTTGGATTGTATTGATTAAATCTATATTATAGAATAAACCATTGATTAGACCAGCTCCACCGTTTGTCATACCATATAAACTTCCTTTATATGTACAAGCTTGACGGAAAGCAGGATCCATCTTATCTTCTCCATAAGTTCCATAAAAATCAGTTAAATCAACAACTGAACCACCTTCAACGAAATCAGGAATCCAGTCACTACCTACGATGTAGAAATCAGCTTCAGGAGTTCCTAATGAACCTTGTAAGTTGATATAGTCAATACGAGTTTGACCCCATTCAGCACCAGCAGGATAATCAATAACTGCGATATCACAGTTATATAATTCTTTTACAGAAGTGAAAGCAGCTTTTTTTGCTTCTTTATCACTTGCAGCATAATCTTCCTCATTTTCAGTATTACGATGGAATGGATCGTATTCATTTAAAGCCTTAGTCATAATAGTAATTACATAACCTTGTAAATCAGGATACTCTTGTTGAGCACCATCACCTCTAACAGTGATTAAAATCGGTTGAGTAAGTTCAGGATTAGCAACTGAAGTAGCAGTAATTGAAACTCTACCTGCTGCAAGACCAGTAACAAGTCCTGTTTCACTAACTGTAGCAATTGCTGCATTACTTGTTGCCCAAGTTACGCTTTGATCAGCCTTTTCAGGATCAATTGTTGCAGTTAATTGTGTGCTTTCACTAATTGCGATTGATGCAGTACCAGAAATTACGATTGCACTAGGGGTACTTTTTTTACATCCCACAAAAGCAAATACACATACCATTAATAATGGTAAAATAAGCCATTTTTTCATTTTTCCTCCTCGTTTTTTTATCTTTTTTTAAGAATTTCCTTTAAGAAAAGGATTACATTAATATTATATAACAAAGATAAGTTATTTGCAATATCTAATTTAAATCTTTTTCAGTATAAATATAACTTTTCCATACCTCAAAACCAAATAATTGATAAAACTCTAAAAGCCCAGTCCAATCAATTAAAATATCAGTTGTTTTAGTGTTTTTCAAAGTATTTAAAGCAAAACTTATAATATCTTTACCAAGTCCTAGTTTTCTATATTCGCTAAAAACACCCAAAGGACCAATTCCAGATAATTTTTTAAATCTTTGATACCAGGTGATATTATATGGTTTCTTGTTCAATTCTGTTTGATTGCATCTTAAAAAAGCTACTACACTATCATCTTCTTTAGAAACCCCAATAATATAAGATGTTTCAAAATCATTGTTCTTAATAGCGTCTAATCCTTCATCATACCAACGTTGTGAAAAACTTTTTAATAAATCTAAAACCTTAATGCTTTCAGATAACTTTGCATATCTAAAAGAAAATCCCTTATCAATAATCTCATAAGTTTTAATTCGATCAATTTTAGAAACTACATCGTAAGTATATCTAATCATTTTATAGTTTCTTTTTTCAAACCAGGCATTACTGGCATTCACAAAATCACATGGAATTCCTGGGAAAAAGTTATCAAAATCAGCCCCTACTTTTATCTTTTTAATTTCTTTTTCTCTAAATTCCTTTTCTATTTTTTCAATCAAATTATTACCAATGCCTTGTT
>JAQUUM010000032.1 GCA_028693885.1 Bacilli bacterium | reverse complement strand
TGTCTGTTCTACCTACTCTACCTCTAATTTGATAAAGTTGAGCAAGTCCTAAGTTATCTACATTTTCAATAATTAAAGTGTTAGCATTTGAAATATCAATTCCTGTTTCAATGATTGTTGTACAAAGTAACACATCATATTCTTTATCGATAAAACTCTGAACCACATCTTCAATTGCTTCTTTTGAAAGTTGTCCATGAACTATTCCTACTCTTGCTTCTTTTACAAGTTTATTGATATAATTCTTAGTTCTATCTAGGCTAGCAATTCTATTACATAAATAAAATATTTGACCATTTCTTGATAACTCTCTATAGATTGCTTCTTTTACTACTACATCGTTTTTTGGTAAAACATATGTTTGAATAGGATATCTGTTTAACGGAGGTGTAGTTATTAAACTTAATTGACGCAACCCCATAGTAGCCATTTGAAGGGTTCTTGGAATTGGTGTTGCAGTTAAAGTCAATACATTAACATTAGTTTTAATTTTTTTAATCTTTTCTTTATGTATAACTCCAAAACGTTGTTCTTCATCAATTATCAAAAGACCTAAATCTTTAAAATGAATATCATCGCTTAAAATTCTATGAGTTCCAATTAAAACGTCAATCTTACCTTCTTTTAATTTTTTTAAAACTTCGGTTTGGGTTTTACTATCAACAAGTCTATTTAACAAGGCCACCTTAACCCCATATTTTGAAAACCGTTCTTTAAAAGTATAATAATGTTGTCTTGAAAGAATTGTTGTTGGAGCAAGGTATGCTACTTGTTTAGAATTGTAAACTGTTTTAAAAGCAATTCTCATTGCAATTTCAGTTTTACCATATCCAACATCTCCACATACTAATCTATCAACAATTTTACCGCTTTCCATGTCAAGCTTAATTTCTTTGACAGTCTCTAATTGGTCAAGCGTTTCTTCAAATTCAAAATCATTTTCAAACGCTTCTTGAAGCGGATCATCTTTTAAATATTTAACACCTAAATTTTGATCTCTTAAAGCTTGCATAGTAATCAAATCTTCTGCAATGTCTTTTAATTTATCTTTAATTTTTTCTTTTTTCTTAATCCATTCTTTTGAATTAAGACTACTAAGTTTAGGTTTAGCTGATTCACTTGCAATATATTTTTCTAACAAATGAATATTTGAAACCGGAATATATAAAGCTCCATCTTGAAATTCTAAATGTAAGTAATCATTTTTTATTCCTTTAGTCTCTTGAGTACTAAGTCCTAAATATCTTGCAATTCCATAATCTTGATGAACCACAAAATCATTTATATTTAAATCTTCTTTTGAATATAATTTATCAGTTTTAAAAGCAGAGCTTCGATATTTTATTTTACTCTTGTATTTAGTAGCAAAAAGTTCTTTTGTTGTAATAACTTCTATATTACTAATCAATCCAAAACTAATAGGATTATCCAAAACTAAAACATTTACTTTTTCTTTTAAATTAAATTTTAAACTATATTCAATCGATGCATTTTCTAAAATATCTTTCATTAGAATTATTTGTTTTTCATCATTTAATGCAATCAAATATTTTTTATTCTTATTAATTTTTAATTCTTCTAAAAATACTTTTAAATTGTTTTGATAACTTGCTACTTCATAACTTTCAAAATCTAGTGTTTTTGAAAGTTTAATATTATTCAAACTACTTAAATGTTCACTTAAAAACATTACTTTATTATTGTTTATCAAATATTCAATTTGATAATAATATTCTAAATCAAAAACTTTTTCTTCAAAAAAAGTATCAATGTTTTCAATGCTTATTTTCTGATTATCTTTTAGTACATTATATTCATCAAATACAATTATTTTACTGTCTAGATAATCAACAATTGATTGTGGAGCATCATCTAAATATTTAATATACTTATTAGCTCTTTCAACATTATTGTATTCTTTTAAATCTATTAAATCATCTTTTGATTTTACTTCTAATTCTTGAATAAGTTTATCAATTTTTTCTTCTTCATAAAGTGTATCATTTAACGGAAAGATTTCAACACTGTCTACTTTTGAAATACTCCTTTGAGTAAGTTTATCAAAAATTCTAATATTTTCTATTTCGTTACCAAACAAATCAAGTCTTATAGGGTTAACACAGTCAAAAGGAAAGATATCAATTACTCCGCCACGAACACTAAAATCCCCTACTTCTTCTGTGATAGGGGTCCTTTTGTAGCCACTCTTAACTAAGCTTTTAAAAAATTCTTTTAATTCAATAGTATCGTTTGTTTTTAAGAAATATGAGTTTTCTAAAAACTTTTCTTTATTAGAATTATATCTTAGTGCAGCTTGTATGTGAGTAACAATTATTTTCTTTTTTTTGAGGATAATGTTTTTAATAGTATTAATTCTCTCGAGTCTAAATTCCCAGCTATAAGCTAATACTTCCACCGCTGCAATTTCATCAATTGCATAAAAACTAACATTCTCATAACCAGCTAGTTCACAGAAAGCATCATAGGCTTTAGTAGCAAAATAGACATTTCGAGCAATATAAATTATATTTTCTTCGGTTTCTTTATAAGCTAGATAAGTGAGTAAATAATTTACATTCTTACAACTATTATAAACATTAAGAGAAAACGAAGGATTATCTTTAATATATGAAAGATAATCCTTAGTTTGTTTTTGTTTAGCAAATATATCTAGTATATTCATTATTTAAATCTCTTTCTGATTATATTTATTCATTGCATAAGGGAAATCATTATCTAAATAATCCATAATTATTGAAGTTGCTTTATCTAATGCCAATTCTATCTCTATTCTTTCATCTTTTGAAAAGTTATCTAAAACATAATCAACAACAGCATAAGCATCTTGCCTTCCGATACCAATTCTCAATCTTTTTATATCAGGGGTTTTAAGCGTTTTAATAATTGAATCCATTCCTTTATGTCCACCAGCTGTACCGTTTAATCTAAGTCTTATTTTCCCTGTTGGTAAATCTAAATCATCATAGATTACTAAAACATCTTGAAAATCTATTTTATAAAAATTCATAACAGCCAAAACTGCATCGCTTGATAAATTCATAAAGGTTTGAGGTTTAACAAAAAATATCTTTTCACTTTTATATACGAATGTTGCAATTTCACATTTAAGTTGTTTTTGTAAAGTAAATTTTAATTTATTGTCTTTAGCAAATTTGTCTAAAAACATAAACCCGATATTATGCCTTGTTTTTTTATATCTTAATCCAGGATTACCTAGTCCTACAATAAGTTTCATTAGTTTTTACCTAAGTCTTGTTCCTTCAATCTTATTTCTTCTTGAATCTTATAACATTCAATTACATTTTGAATTAAACTAACAATAGTCATAGGACCAATCCCTTTTGGAACCGGAGTAATTGCACTAGCTATTTCTACCACTTCATCAAAATCAACATCACCTACTAATTTGCTTTCAAAACGATTTATTCCTACATCAATTACAACTGCATCTTTTTTTACCATATCTGCTTTAATAAATTTAGGCACACCAATAGCTGCAACCAAAATATCTGCATCCTTAGTAACATCTTTTAAAGATACCGTTTTTGAATGAGCAATAGTTACAGTTGCATTCTTTTTAAGCATTAATATAGCTAAAGGTTTCCCAACTAATTTACTTCGCCCAACTATTACAACCTTCTTTCCTTGAATATCAATGTGATATTCATCTAACAAAGTCATAACTCCTTTTGGTGTAGCTGGTTCTATTCCTGGTTTATTCATAAACAATTTACCCTGATTTGCAAGAGTCAAACCATCAACATCTTTATTAGGATCGATTGTATTAATTATTACATCTTCATCTAAATGATTTGGTAGTGGTAATTGAACCAATATCCCATTAACTTTTACATCTTCATTTAAATTCTTAATAACTTTCAATATACTTTTTTGAGGTTCGTTAGCTGGAAAATAAAACTCCTTACTATTAATACCTAACTCTGCACATTTCTTATGTTTGTTTTTTACATAAGTTTTACTAGCTTCATTATCACCCACTAAAATAATCGCTAACGTTATTTTCTTTGGTAATTTTTCAATTTCTATTTTTAACTTTTCCGTTAGTTTTTCACTTGTTCCTTTTCCATCTAAAATCATAATTTTTCTCCTTTTAAGATATTCCAATTATATTATTAAATTCATCAAGATCAATCTCGTATAATTTTCCTTTTTTAGGAAGGCCTGGCATAGTCATTATATTACCTGTTAAACAAATTACAAAATTACATCCACTAGCAATTCTAATTTCTTTAATACTAATATCAAAATCAGTCGGACGCCCTATTTTAGTTTTGTCATCCGTTAAAGATAGTGGCGTTTTAGCCATACATATATTATAATTTCTAAATTCACTTTTATCAAGTTCTAACAAAGCTTCTTTAGCTTCTTTTGAATATACTACTCTTTTAGCACCATAAATATTCTTAGAAATTTTTTCAATCTTTTTAAATAATGACTCTTCTAATTTATACGTTAATTTATGTTTTTTATTACTAATATTTTCAATTACTTTATTAGCTAAATCAATTCCGCCTTCTGAACCTTTAGCAAAAACATCACTTACAGCAAAAGCAACTTCTTTTTCTTTAGCCCATTGTTTTAATATATTAATTTCTTTTTCTGTATCATTCTCAAGTTTGTTTAAAGCTACAACACAAGTTAAATTAAATTTTTTTATGTTTTCTAAATGCTTCTCTAAATTACTTAGCCCTGATTTTAAAGCTTCTATATTTTCTTTATTTATATCGCTTGCTCCGCCATGATATTTCAAAGCTTTGGTTGTTGCGACTAAAACAACTGCACTAGGGCTTTTGCCCATAAGTGGGCACTTTATATTCAAAAACTTTTCAGCACCTAAATCAGCCCCAAACCCAGCCTCAGTTACTACATAATCCGCTAACTTTAACGCAAGTTTAGTCCCTAGAATTGAATTACAGCCATGAGCTATATTTGCAAAAGGACCACCATGAACTACCATTAAGTTTTTTTCTAAAGTTTGAACAATGTTAGGATTAATTGCTTGCTTTAGTAAAGCTAAAATCGACCCCGTAATATTTAAATCTTTAATTGTTATCGGTTTGTTTTCCAAACTATAAGCAACAATTGTTTTATTAATTCTCTCTCTTAGTTCCTCAAAAGAACTACTTAAGCAAAGCATTGCCATCACTTCACTTGCTACACTGATATTAAAGTAATCTTTTCTTGCAACTTCTTTCTCGCTACTTAAACCAACTCTCACTTCTCTTAAGGCACGATCGTTTAAATCAATACACCTTTTCCAAGTAATCTTATTTGGATCTATTTTTAATTCATTACCATGAAACATAACATTATCAATAGTTGCACTAATTAAATTGTTAGCTGATGTGATAGCATGGATATCACCAGTAAAGTGTAGATTAATATCTTCCATTGGAAATATTTGAGCATAGCCTCCACCGGTCGCTCCTCCTTTAACCCCAAAAACTGGTCCAAGCGAAGGTTCTCTTAAAGCACCCATCGCTTTTTTACCAACTAGGTTTAAAGCATCAACCAACCCAATAGTTGTAGTAGATTTTCCCTCACCATATGGTGTTGGATTAATCGCCGTAACTAAAATCAATTTCCCATCTTTTTTATTTTTAAGTCTCTCAAAAATGCTTAAATTAATTTTAGCCATATATTTTCCATAGTTGTCTATTTCACTATCAACTACTCTAAACTTTTTTAAGAGTTTGTTTATTTCTATTTTATCGTGTGCTTTGTTAATCTCGTAATCTGTCAACATTGTTTACTCCTTGCTTGGTTTCTTTGTAAGTATTATACTACATTTCTTATATAAATGCTATTGCTTTATAAGTTTTTTTGGTTATAGGTTTTTTTTATTTTGTTTGATATTGTTATAATTTTTAGTAAAATATTGCTTCTAATTTAATTTCTTCTTTCTATATTATATATGTAAAAACAAAACACTAAAAAACAGTAGGTTTTAGCTCCTACTGTTTTTTAAAACGTTTATTGAGTTTTAATAACCAAACTATTATTAACCGCATCTATTAAGTATTTTTGATTTTCTTTTATATCACCACTAATAATTGCTTTAGCTATCATTGTTTCGATTTCTCTTTGAATAAACCTCTTTATAGGGCGCGCTCCATATTCGTGAGAATAACTGCTTTCTATAATATATTCTTTTGTTTTATCAGAAAAATCAAGGATATACTTGTTAGATTCAAGTCTTAATTTTAACAAATTAAGCATTTTACTAACAATCTTTAATTGAACCTCTTTAGATAAAGGCTTAAACATTACTATTTCATCAATTCTGTTTAAGAATTCTGGTTTAAATGTTTTTCTTAATAACTCTTGAACAATTGTTTGTTTATTTTCAAGTAGATATTCGCTTCCCAAATTTGATGTCATTATAATAATAGTATTTTTAAAATCAATTACTCTGCCTTGCGAATCTGTTAGTCTACCTTCATCTAATATTTGAAGTAAAATATTAAAGACCTCTGGATGAGCTTTTTCAATCTCATCAAACAAAACTATTGAATATGGGTTTCTTCTAACTTTTTCAGTCAGTTGACCCCCTTCTTCATAGCCAACATATCCAGGAGGAGCTCCTATTAATCTACTAGTCGCGAATTTCTCCATATATTCACTCATATCAAGTCTTACAATATGAGATTCGCTATCAAACAAATTAGCAGCTAGACTTCTAGCAACTTCTGTTTTACCCACGCCTGTAGGACCCAAGAACAGAAAAGATCCAATCGGTCTGTTCTCGTCTTTAATTCCAGCTCTTTGTCTAATTATAGCATCACTTACTAATTCAATTGCTTCATCTTGACCGATTACTCTTTCAAGTAAATTGTTTTTTAAACCTAAAACTTTTTCTTTATCTCCTTTTAATATCTTAGTGATTGGAATGTTTGTATTTTTAGCTACAATTTTTGCAATTTCATCTTCTGTTACAACCTCAGATAACATTGTGTTTTCTTTGTTTGATAACTCTTGAATTTCTTTTTCTATTTTAGGAAGTTTACTGTATTTTATTTCAGCTGCTTTATTGTAATCACCTTTATTATATGCTTCATCTAAAACAAATTTTAATTTTTCTAATTCTTTCTTTTTATCTTTAATAATATCAACTGCTTTTTTCTCAACTTCCCAAGTTTCTTTTAATGAAGTTTCTTCTTTTTTTAACTCATCTAATTCTTTGTTTAGTTTTTCTAATCTATCGATACTATTTTTGTCTTTTTCTTTTTCTAAAGCTCTTTTTTCAATTTCTAATTGCATTACCTTTCTAACAACTTCATCTAAAATAGCAGGCATTGAATCAATCGCTACCCTTGTTGCCGAGCATGCTTCATCAATTAAATCAATTGCTTTATCTGGCAAGAATCTATCTGTTATATAGCGATTAGATAAAATAGCAGCATTAACTAGTGCTCCATCAGTAATAGTTACTCCATGATGAGCTTCATAACGTTCTTTTAGACCCCTTAAAATACTTATAGTATCTTCTACAGTCGGTTCTTGAATAATAACTTTTTGGAACCTTCTTTCTAAAGCTCTATCTTTTTCAATATATAACCTATATTCATTTAAAGTTGTTGCTCCTATACAATCTATTTCACCTCGAGCTAACATCGGTTTTAACATATTCCCAGCATCAAGCGCCCCTTCTGCTTTACCCGCTCCTACAATTAAATGAATTTCATCAATAAAAAGAATTATTTCACCGTTACTTTCTTTAATTTTATTTAAAACTGCTTTTAGTCTTTCTTCAAATTCTCCCCTAAATTTAGCTCCAGCAACTAACGCCCCCATATCAAGTTCATAAATTTTTTTGTTTTTCAAACTCAAAGGAACATCATCCTTTACGATTCTTGAAGCCAAACCTTCAACAATGGCAGTTTTACCAACTCCTGGTTCGCCAATTAGAATCACGTTGTTCTTTGTTTTTCTAGCTAATATTTGGACAATCTTTCTAACTTCTTCATCCCTACCAATCACAGGATCTACTTTTCCTTTTTTTACTTCTTCTACAATATCTCTACCAAACTTCTCTAATACGTTAGGATCTTGGTTGTAGTTTTCCATTTCTTGCATTTTATTCACCTCACTTTTAGCACTCTTAAACACCGAGTGCTAAATATATTATACTCCATTTTTAGAATATGTCAAGAGATTATCTTTACTAAAATTAAAAAAACACCAAATTACTTTTGGCGTTTCTTTTTGTTTTTCGGATCGAAAGGTTTAAAAATCTTTTCTGTAACGGTTTTTATTTGTTCTTGAATATTTTCATCTTTTTCTTTTACAGTATAATTAGATTCTTCTTTTTCAACAACCATATCGATTTTAATAAAATCTGGCAATAAAGCTTTATCTAGCAACTCTCTTGAGTTATCATCGTAGATGATTAAAACTTTATCATCTAGAATCTGTTCAATAAAACCCTTTTTCATTTTATTTACCTTTTAATTCTTGTTCTATATCATCTTCTTCATCTTCTTCGTCTTCTTCGTCATCATCGTCTTCTCTAAGTTTAGATGCATCAATTTCTTGAATATCTCTATCAGTTGCAGTTTCTAAATCATCAAACTCATCAGCCAATTCATCTTTTTCTTCTTTTTCATCATCTTCTTCGTCTTCTTCGGATTCAGAATCAGCGTTTTTAATTTTATCGCCTACTAATTCGTTAACTTTTACATCTTCATCTTCTTCAAATAAATCATCTAACATTCCTCCGTCTTTATCAAGCCAGCCTGAAGGTAGATGTCCTTTTAAATCCCACAATT
Source organism: Bacilli bacterium (assembly GCA_028693885.1). Taxonomy (GTDB): domain Bacteria; phylum Bacillota_I; class Bacilli_A; order ML615J-28; family CAG-698; genus JAQUUM01. The sequence continues at coordinate 1,440 of JAQUUM010000032.1, read as the reverse complement.
TCTTTTCGTGTTTATCATCACCGCAACAAACAAAGTAGCCACTTAACATAAAATCAGCAAAGAACTGAGGTTTTAATTTTGCTTGTTCTGATGCAGGTATTTTTTTTGCTTTAAAAACATCACTAGCAATTTCGTCTAAAGTTTGAGGTTTTCTCTTTTTTTGCATTAATCTCACAACAACTTCAATTAATGAATCTTCTTCAATATTAGTATTTTTTCCCATAAGGTCCTCCTATAATTATAAACCTTTTTTAATTATATTATTAAACTATCTAAAAAACAAGTTTTATTTAATTTCTTTTTCTATCTTTTCTAAAACACTATATTCTGTTCTATCTATATTAAGCGGTGTAATAGATATATATTTATTATGGATTGCATTTACATCTGACTTTAGATTACTAGTTTCTAATTCAAAGTTAGTTTTACCTTTTTGAAAAATCCCTTTTGGTTCTCTTTTAATCGAAGCTTCAAAGTGAGTGCTTCCTTGATTAGTTATCTTTATACCCAAAGACTCTCCTCTTACAAAGTTAATATTATATAAATTATTTAAATCAAACAACTTGTTTTTATTTATAAAATCCATAACATTATCAAAATTTTTTTCAAAATCACTAAAATCATTTTTAGGAACAGATAAAGCCAAAGCTTTTAATCCATATAAAGCAGCTTCGCTTGCGGCTCCTACGGTTCCTGAGTAAAAAATATCTTCACCCAAATTAAAGCCATTGTTAACACCTGATAAAACCAAACTAAATTCAAGCCCTAAATAATATCTCGCCAAACGCACACAATCTGTAGGCGTAGAATCAACATAATATGTTTCAACTCCAGGTAAAATGTTTTTAAGTTTTTTACATTTAATACCTTGTCTAATGCGCATACTTTGGCTTTTGCCTGATTGTTCTTTTTTAGGCGCAACAACGACAACTTCACCATATTTTAAAGCTCTTTCAACCAACAACTTCAATCCATTTGCTTTAATACCATCATCATTAGTAACTAATATTCTCACTAAAACACATCCTTTTTATCATTTTTAAATTCTTTTAGTTTTTCATCAGCAATTTTTAATAATTTTTTTACTTCTTTTAAACTTTTCAAAGTAGCCCCACTAGCTTGGTGATGACCCCCGCCTTTAAAATTATTAGCAATATCGTTAACTGTAATATATCTAGATCTTAATCTTGCTCTAATGTTTTTATCTTCTTGTTCTAAAAACAATATCCAAATTAAACTTCCTTTAATATTCTCAAGCACATTAACATAAGAGGATGCTTGTTCTGTTGTTAGATTTAACTTTTTTTGATCTTTTAGTGAAAAATATACATAACTAACGCCGTTTGGTGTAGCTTTGTATTTATTATAAACAAAAGCTTGAGCTTTAAACTCTTCTGGGCTTTTAACATATAAATTAGCATATAAAGTTTGTAAATCTAT